>CAYSQQ010000032.1:0-9223 GCA_964433275.1 uncultured Thermotogae bacterium | reverse complement strand
TGGAGCGGGTGGGGACGGTTTTTCTCATTATCCAGGCTTTTGTTGTCGGTATTGCTTTTATTGCCCTTATTGTCGGGGGCATAGGAATTGTCAATATTATGTTAATGTCGGTTACCGAAAGAACACGAGAGATAGGAATTATGAAGGCGATAGGAGCAACAAGTAAAGATGTTTTATCTCTGTTTCTGGTGGAAGCAGCCACTATTAGTTTGATCGGAGGAATGTTAGGCGTTTTAGCCGGGGTGGCTATTAGCGCGGTGGCAAGCACATTTATTTCTGGGTTTATTATTGCTGACATGCCGCTGATCATCGCCCCGGAGGTTTTGATTGCAGGCTTAATAATTGCTGTTGTGACCGGAATTATTGGCGGGCTGTATCCGGCCAGGCGAGCAGCCAAAATGAGACCGATTGAGGCCTTAAGGTATGAATAGGACGAACTACATACAAAGTTCAGGGGTTCACGGAAGTCTGAAGGCTGAAGTTCAGTTATCCCGCATGTTTTGTCCCTAAAAGCCATCAGACTTCAGTCTATCTACCTTTTAAAGGTGACCAACCGCGAACCCTGAACCTGACAAGTAGAATTCGTTAGCGATAAGACTTGCCAAAAGCAAAGTTTTAGCTTGAAATATGATCACAAGAGGAATATCGCTGAGGCCCAAGACTTTGATATTGCTGAGACTGAGGTCCGCGTAAGCGACTACTGCACGGAGTGCCAGTCGAGACGTCAGTAATGTTTTTCCGTGCTTATTGCAAACAGTTCGCATATTCATTGAACTTTAATTAAACACCTCCAGATATTGCAAGATTACATTGAACTAGTTTAGAATTATGCCAAAGGCTTTGTTTATCTACAACCCTGTATCCGGCAGAGGATGAAGTATCTCTTTCTACTGAAGTTAAAACAGGAACCAGTGATGACGCCACACCCGGAGAGTAGTCTGCATTCAGTTAAGGTTGCGTTGCAATCTGTTCGCTAAACGGTTGTAGTTTGTTGTTCAGCAGAGAGCCCTGGCGCCGCCTTGCTCGGTTGCCATCAGCATGAGCAGGATGATGAGCAGGATGATGAGCACGACGTTGCGACAGCAGCGATAATTGCCACCTGCACAGCGGTAGCCACGGCTGCATCGGCAGCTGAAACGGTGTCGGAGACAGCATCGGTAATTAGAGATTCTTTCGCAATCTCCTTTGCTCGTTCGGTGGCCCGCTTAAGCTCCTCACGCGAGAATAATTCACCCATAAGATTACATGCCGACACCAAGCTGATCAGCATAGCCGTCTGTGGGGCAGGCGTCTGCTCATCGAGAAGTGCAGCGCGAACCTGTGCTCGTATTTCTTGCTCTATCTTAGATCGTTGCATCGGGTACCGTATGACTGGAATAACCCACAGAATTCGACGTTCTTCTTTACGAAGAATACCTTCTTGAACAAGCCGATCCAGTAATCGCTCTGTTAGATTCTTGATTCCTGTGCTGAGGGCGTTCACCCAGTGTGCAGCGTTCCTGTCTTTTTTAGATTGCTTTATTGCGAGCACCGCTTCATCAAGGATGTCGTTTCCCGTCGGAGTAGTGCCAGAGACCAGTAAATTTTTCTTGTCGATGTACAGTTGCTTGTTAAGCGTCAGCTCCATGAGAACCGCGCCGGAAAGTCCATATAACAGCGAAGCAGAAGCAGACGACAAGACGGTTCCTTTCTCATCGTGCAATGCTAACAGTAACAGTTGTTCTGCGATATTAAGCATATTTTATATTCACCTCTATTGTGAAAACCGTGAAATTTTACATTTCTTTATTATATTTAATATACCTGTCTTTCAGCCCTTTCACAACGTTCGCGCGGATGTTCCACCGTCTTGCGGCAAGAATATGCGTTTTAGGGCTCTTCGCTGTTTAGAGTGGGTAACGAACTCCAAACTGCAAATAATACAACGCTGTTCTCTCGCCCGTTCGCTGCGCTCACTCAAGCCGCCAAGCTCGCTAAGAGATGGACAGTGCTCTCGTTCTTTTCCCCCATTCCGGTCTTTCACTTGGCGTTCTTTGCGTCTTTGCGAGAGAATGCTGTTTGTTCTTTCGCAATACCTTTCACTCCTTTGTGAGAAACCGGCTGCTGTGCACTATATCTTCAGCTACCCATTCGAAACAGCGAGGAGCTTCTTTCAGTGTTATCTGCCTGCGGCAAGCGTCATTGCCCGTCTGGTTGCTCTTCCTCTTCCGGATGGAAACAATCGAGGCAGCGCCACTCGATCTCACCGCTCCACATATGCCAGTGGATCGGAATCATCCGCCCGCCGCACTGTGGACAGGGAAATACAGCGAGTTCCACTGTCATAGGTTTTCCGCCTGGTCCGGTGGCGATTATGTCCACGGTCTGCGGCATGGTCAAAGTTACCTCGCCTGGCATGGTAAGGACGACACCATCTGGCATGGTAAGCTCCACCGGACCGACCAATTGAACAGTCACCCCGTGTTGCATAACCTGTGACAGTACAATCAATAATCCGGCCAGGAGACCGATTAGCGTGATAAGAGCAGCCACAAGTACGATCTGTTTCATAGCATCCCTCCGTTTGTTTTTTTGTGAACGTAATTATTCAGCTATCAAGGCACAGAACAGCACGCAAAGGAAATAACTCTTTGTTCTTTTCTTAACTTAGCAACTTAGTACTTCAACCCTGTTTTATAGTCCAATATCCATCTTCTGATGTCAACGCGACAAGCGAGCCAGGTCTGTCTATAGCGCTTCTTTGATAATGCGGCGACTCGTTTGGCAGATATCAGCAAGCATTTGCGCAGTCGAGATCGATTCCCCTGCCAGTAGGGTTGCTATCTCTTCTTCCTCCTGCAGTATTTCGATAAGCGGAAGTTGACGGGCAGCAGCGCTTTCACTGGCGCGTGCGATGATTCTGTGCGCGCGATGACGTGCCATTCCGCTGTCAACCAGCTTCAGCAATAGAAGATGAGAGAAGATTGCACCGCGGGTCATCTCTAAATTTGCCCGCATTTGTGGGGGATGGATAACGAGGTTTTCGATCAATCCGCTCATTTTAGCCAACATATAATCAAGCAGAACAAGGCTGTCAGGGAAGATGATCCGCTCTACCGATGAGTGTGACATGTCCCGTTCATGCCACAGAGCGTTATTTTCCAGCGCTGCTTGCAGGTTCCCCCGCAGAATCCGCGATAGGCCACAGATACGTTCGGAAACAATTGGGTTGTGTTTATGCGGCATTGAGGATGAGCCTTCCGGCGTCGGTTCTTCCACCTCATTGATCTCGGTACGCGATAGATGTCGAATTTCAGTCGCAATCTTCTCCAGGGTAGTTCCGCTGATCGTGATTGCGGCCATCACCTCGCTATGGCGATCGCGTTGGATAATCTGACTTGTCACAGAGGCCTGGTTGAGCCCCAGTCGTTGGCAAACGATCTCTTCCACCTTCCTGTCGAGTAAGGAATAAGTTCCCACCGGACCGGAGAAGATTCCGATAGTGATCACCTGTTGTGCCTGCTCCAATCGGTTGCTATTTCGTCTGATCTCTTCATGCCATAGAAGGAACTTTAGTCCCAATGTTGTGGGCTCAGCATGCATGCCGTGTGTCCGGCCGACAATAAGCTGGTCTTGATACTGTCGTGCTTTTTCAGCGAGAAGTTCCTGCAGTCTCTTTGTTTTTCCCAGGAGGATGGCGATGCTGTCACGAATCTGGATTGATAATGCAGTATCTTTGACATCAGATGAGGTGAGTCCGTGATGGATGTATCGCCCCTCTTTACCTGCCTGTTCTTCTATACTACGGATAAATGCAAGCAGATCGTGGCCGATCGTTCGCTCGATTTCTGCAATGCGTCTCTGATCTACTGTGACCGTCTTGCGTATTTTCTCTGCCGTCCCTACGGGGATCTGTCCCACTTCTTCCAGCGCCTGTAATACAGTAATTTCGATCTTGAGCCATATTTCATATGTCCGCTGCGGGGACCAGATATCTTTTAGTGGTGATAGGGCATAGCGGTCGATCATCGGTCGTCTCCTTTGATATAGCCGGTGTATACCAGGTCATCACCGAGTCTCTTCGTCCTGATGTCAGAGAGGCGAATTGCGCGCGTAATTTCTGCTGTGCCTTTACCGCCGACTGCTGGGACTGCTGTGGCGCCGCCGATGATCAGCGGTGCGAAAAAAAACGAGACTTTATCGATTAGTCCGGCTTCAAGGAACGAAGCGGCGGTTGCACCTCCACCTTCGATAAGTAGTCCATCGATTCCTTCTCTTCCCAATCGATGCAGTAACTGGCGCAGGTCAACTTTATCCTCATGTTGCATGATGCGCCACACTTCACCTCCCCGCGCCTCGATGATCTGCGCAGTCTCATGCGCCATCGTTGCTGTCACAACGATCGTCCTGCCTGTCTCGGCAAAAACACGAGCAGTAACAGGAATCCGCCCTTTGCCGTCAAGGATGATTCGCAGCGGCTGGCGCCCTGTTACATGGCGTACTGTAAGTTGGGGATCGTCGGTAATCACTGTTGTTGCGCCGACGAGGAGGGCTGCATACTTCCGTCGTAAGCGATGCGCAGAGATGCGTGACTGCTCGCTTGTGATCCATTGTGAGTCACCGGTTCGAGTGGCGATCTTTCCATCGAGGCTCACTGCTAGTTTGAGATGCACAAAGGGAATACTGGTAGTGATGTAGGTGAAAAAGATCTCATTTATGCGCTCTGCTTTCCCTGCCAACAATCCAACGGTTACGTCTAACCCGCTATTACGCAGATGAGCGATCCCGCGGCCGTTGACAATCGGATTCGGGTCGCGACAGGCGATAAAGATTCGCGCGATTCCAGCCGCGATGATCCGCTCGGTGCACGGTGGTTGCTTCCCATGATGGCAACAAGGCTCTAAAGTAACATAAAGGTCGGCGCCGCGCGCCTGCGTGCCTGCTTCATCTAAGGCGACTATTTCCGCATGTGGCGCACTGAATCTCTGGTGGTATCCCCGGCCGATAACTTTGCCTTCAGCAACGACGAGTGCGCCGACGAGTGGATTGGGATTCACGTAGCCCTCGCCATGACGAGCGAGGTCAATTGCCATCTCCATAAACTCTTCTTTCATACTGCTGAAATTAGTTCTTCTATTGCGGCGCGCCGGTTTTGGGCCGAGAAGATTGCTGACCCAACTACGATTATCTCTGCTCCGGCGCGTACCAGTGAGCTGATATTATTCTTATTTACTCCGCCGTCAACAGCGATCATTGCTTTGCTTGAGTCTTTGATGATCAGCGATGCCAGCTCCGCGATTCGTTCAGTCGCATCGGCGACGATTTGCTGACCACTGAATCCCGGCTCAACGGTCATTACCAAGACCAGATCCACCTGCTTAAGGTATGGACGGAGAGTCGATATCAGTGTTGCCGGTCGCAGAGAGATTCCTACTCCTGCCCCTGTAGCTGCAATGACATCGATAACTCTATCTGGATCGTCCTTCGCTTCGATATGGAAGGTGATAAAATCGCCTGCGTGTACGTCAAATTGTGGTGCATAGGTCGCCGGATGGTCGATCATTAAGTGAATATCTAACGGCAGTGATAGTCCGCGTCGTAATGAATTGACGATTGGTGGCCCGATCGTTAAATTGGGAACGAAGTGGCCGTCCATCACATCGATATGAAAATAATCGGCCTGTGGTTCGACTTCAATCGCTTCATCACGCAGCTTCCCAAAATCAGCCGATAGCAGGGAAGGAGCAAGTTTCATCGCCGCCGCGCCAAGAGTAAGAGTACTACTAACTGTAAGATCGCTATTGCTGCTGCTGCCACATAGGTGAGGGCCGCGGCGGTGAGAACACGCTTTACCGCGCCTATTTCGTTTTCCGAAACAATATAACTCGATCGGAGCGCTCCGATCGCTCTGCTGCTGGCATTAAATTCCACCGGCAGCGCTACCAGAGTGAACAACACAGCCGCAGAGAATGCGATTATGCCGATATCGATCAGGAGCGGATTACGGAACAGCAGACCACCAAAAACAAGTGGCAAAGCAAGTTGCGAACCTAAATTAGCCACTGGTACCATCAGCGTGCGTACAGCCAGCGGCTGATAACCATGCGCATGTTGGATAGCATGCCCAACTTCGTGCGCAGCCACCCCAACTGCAGCCACGGAAGATGAATTGGGATCAGAGAGACGCAGCACTTTGTGACGCGGATCATAGTGGTCTCCCAGCTTTCTGCGTGCTCGTTCAATCTTCACGCCGCTGACCCCGGCATGGTCGAGCAGCTGTTTGGCTGCTGCACCGGCTGATACTCCTTTTGTCGTACGTATGCGGGCATATTTCGCGTAAGTCGACTTAACTTTGTATTGCGCGTAAAAGGCGAGGATCAATGCGGGAATCAGAATAAATATCTCCGGGCCCATTAGTAGCCATAACATAATTTTTCACCTCTGGTTAATGGTTAATGTTTAAGATCAGGATCAATTATACCTCTATCCTTTCTTTTCCACAAAGAGAAAACGCCCATGACGAGCAGTCCGCTGACTCCTCCACCTAAATTAGCTAACCAATCGGTAAACGAGATCACGCGGGTCGGTGATACAAATTGCAGTAGTTCGAGGACTGTGCCATAACTTGCTGTTATAATAAGAGCCGCGATAAGCCCGTGGGTAGGGAGGGCGCGTACAGCGAAGAGAAAGAAAAGGAAAAACTGGAGAAAATGGCCCAATTTATCTGCTCCTTCGACCGAGAGCAGCGGGCGTTGTGCATCAAGTGGTATGAGCGCTAAGACGAGCAACGCAAGCGCATAAACGAGCAGAAGAGCCTTCCAGATAGTCTTTCGGTTAATCATCCTATTGCGATTCAATCGACCCTATTCCAGTTTTTCATATATACCTTTGCCGACGAAAGTATTCTGTTGGCTCTTTGTCGGTTGATATGGGTAATGGAGCTATCAGGTGTTCGGGGTTGTCCCCCCTGATCAGGTTGTCAGATTCAGGGTTCACGGTTCCGGGTTAGCTACTTTACACTCTTCATATTTTGTGAGACAGTTGATGAATCCACGAACCGCAGCACGTGTCCGTCGGGCTTGCTCGTAGACATCTACTCAGGTTGTCAAATTCACGGTTGGTCACATTATTTCCCAACCTCCCAACCGTGAACCATGAATATCAGGTTGTCAGATTCAGGGTTCCGGGTTCACGGTTCAGGGTTGAAGATTGCAGATTCAAGGTTCACGGTGTTCGCGGTGCAATCTTGGGCCTCTGGCCTTGCTCCGCAACAAGTGTCAAGTGTAGACCTGACCCCTCTTACGTATGACCCCTCTTACGTAGGTTCACCCCTACATGTTATCCCCCACTGGCCACAGGCCACTTGCCACAAGCCTCTTCTGTCTGCCGTGGACCTACATGCATCCTTCCTCCTTCTACCTTTTACCTTCCACCTGATTTAGAACCGTGAACCCCTGAACCTTGAACCTGGATAGTTGCGAGAGGGCAATAAGCCGGATTCTGTCGTGGGGGCCATCTATCTGTGCGGTCTACCCGAAGGCTTGGGCGGGCAACCCTCAACGCGCCCTCTTATTTGACCTTGCTCTGACCAGGGTTTACCAAGCCGGCCCGGTCACCCGGACCGCTGGTGGTCTCTTACACCACCGTTTCACCCTTACCGGTTTACACCTTAGGCGGTCTACTCTCTGCTGCACTTTCCCAGGGTCTCCCCTGCTGAGATTTCCTCAGTGGTCTGCCCTGTAGAGTCCGGACTTTCCTCACGGAATTTTCTTTTCCCGTGCGGCCCTCTAGCCCTCTCTGCGTCGTATCCGTATGTATTCGCAACGACGACAATAGTATATCACTTTCTCTCTCTGTAGTAAAGCAGAGGGGCGGCTACGTTGTATAGCGAGAATCATTCCGCAGCGCGGGCATATACACCTGATAATAAACAAGAGAAAAAGAGTTGCGCCGACGATAACGAAGATAATCCACGTCCGTGCAGGCCGGTGATCATTCACTGGCGGGGAAATCACCGGTGGCAGCGTGAAGAAAGCGGTGATTTGCGTGAAGAGTTCCTCTGCCGCCCGTGCCACTTCATTATGACGGACAAAGAAGGCGATCTCTTCTTCTACTGTTGCAGCGAGCATCGGATAGCGCCGCACCAGGCCTTTACCGGCCACGATCCTTCCTTCCCAGCGCCTGCCGTACCGCACAAAGACGCCCAGCAGAACATCGCGTTTTTCCAGATCCCAAAAAGCGAGTATTGCGTCCGCGAAGCGATCGATATCAGTAAATGGATCCTCCCAACTAAATAGTAGATAAACATCGATCGCAAACGTTTCACGTGTCGCTTCGATCAGAGAGAGAAGAACCCTGCGGCGGTGGTGATCGAGGATGTTGGCGTAATCATTTAACATCCCAATCGGACGCGGGAGGAGGGGGGCGCTATTACCGTAAATAAAGATACCGATCAGAATTATCGCCGGTAATAGAGAATGCGCGAGCAGTTTTCGCAGAATATTATCTCCGTTTGGGTGCGTGCTTTCTCCACTATATTTGCATGTATCGTCAGATTGCAACCTTGACACGATAATGATGATCCATCCCGAATCTCTACCACTGGATTGTCAAATTCGCTGCGCAGACGGTTGTAGTGGGCAAGAATCTGATCATGAACCCTATCGCACAGCTTTTCTCGCTCTACCTCTTGCGCTGTAATTTTATCTTTCCAGCCGGCTATTTCAGTATCGATAGCCCATATCTGCGCGGTGATCTTTTCCTTTAGTTTAAAGGAGTCCGCTTCTTTCGCAGGTATCTCCTTACGCATTGCATCGATCTGTTCCATTAAATTGAGCGCTTCATCTTCCATCTGGTCGACGCGTTGTTTTTCGCTGACGAGCTTGATCCGCAGCGCCTCCATCTCCTTGAAGCTGATGATACTGTGATTAAGGCGCTGTTGAATCTTGATGATCTGGTCTGCAGTGGTGTCGACTTCGAGATTCTTCTGTTGACTGAGACGGTCAAGTGCTGCTAATTTGGCATGCCATTCTTCCAACCGTGCTTTTTCCTTGCTCAACCGCTGTTGCAATCGCTCTTTTTCCGTAAATTTACGGTTGATAGCAGCAGTAAGATCACGACGCTGGTCGTCATTTGCCTGTATGTTCAGGAGCAGATCAATCTCTGTTCTCAATATTTACCTCAGTCACTATCTTAAACTGCAGATGGTAAGGAGTCAAGCAAATGGGCTAAATCATTTGCTTTT
>CAYSQQ010000031.1:0-9389 GCA_964433275.1 uncultured Thermotogae bacterium | reverse complement strand
AGAAAGGGAATGTTGATCTGTACCCCTTGGCGTTCTTTGCGGCTTAAGTGAGTCAACGAACGGGCGAGAAAAAAAGATTGTCTCTCGCAAAGGCGCAGAGACGCAAAGAACAGCAAAAGAGAACAGAAAAGGAATGTTTATCTATATTCCTTTGCGGTTTGGCAAGAGAAAAAGCCTGTGTTTCTCACAGAAGTGCAGAATTGTGTAATGAACTCATTTCACCACGAAGGACGCCGGGAAGACTGAGCGTGCAGAGAGCATGATAGAGACAGCAAGATTAAATCTCAGTTGTAAAGGGATGAACCCCGAAGAGATCCTCGCTAAGTTGCTGTGCTGTAAGGGATGGCGGATAGCAGTGGCAGAATCATGTACGGGTGGGTTTTTAAGCCATCGTATCACTAACATTCCGGGCAGTTCACGGTATTTTTTGGGCGGAGTCATCACCTACGCTGATGTGACAAAGGAACAACTACTTGGTGTTCCACAGTCGCACTTAGAAAATTACGGGGTGGTCAGTGAAGAGACAGCTGTAGCGATGGCAATAGGGTGCAAGAAATTATTTACCAGCGAGGTTGCGATCGCGATCACCGGGATCGCCGGCCCAGAGGGAGGAAGCAAATTGAAACCGATAGGTTCCTGTTATATCGCATTAGCCTCCCTGCAAGATGTAATCTGTCGATCTTTCTGTTGGCAAGGTGATAGATTGCGCAACAAACAGGACTCAGTCGATGCAGCGTTCCAGATGGTGATTGAATATTTGAGCGCTGATCTTAAGGAGTGAAAGTAGTGATCCACCTGCTAACGAATATAAGGAAGAAGGCACTTAGGTTAAAGAAGCGTAAGAGGCACATGGTCGAGAGAGGAAGTATAGAGGCCATACCAGATAAACTTGTTACAGTCAAATAGCTGGCAACAAAACAACTAAGGATGGAATGAGAAAAAGAATAAGTTATCTGCTTGCCAGCGCTGCGGGTGTGGCGCTGCTGGTCGGAATAATCTATTATGTCGGGTGGGGTGATATCTACGCGAAAATTGTCCGGTTAGGAATTGACGGGTTCGGCGTTCTCTTCCTCGCCGTCTTAATCAGCACCAGTGCCGGAATAGCTAATTGGTGGATAATTTTACGTTCATACGGGATTAAAATGCCGCTGCGTACGATCTGTGGTTCTCGATTGAGCGGACAGGCGATAAGCCATCTGACTCCGTCGATGTATATAGGAGGAGAACCGGTACGTGCGCTGCTGGTCTTTGGTAGAACGACAACTCCGAAAACGCGCATCGCCGCGACCATTATCATCGAACGATTTCTCAGCGGACTGAGCTTCATCGTCTTTATTCTGGTGGGAACTACAGCAGCGCTTATCTCTCCTGCAATCTCGACTCAAGGCAGAATACTCGTACTATTAGGAACGCTGTGGATTGTCGGATGGCTGATCGTCGGATGGCTGAACTTTATTGGTAATCGGAAATGGATTAGTCGATTCGTTAGCGGGCTGGAACGCCGTTTTCCAGGGAAAAGGTTTCTGAGCAAAGCAGCAGAGAAGATCGCCGAGACAGAAGAGGAGATCAATGTGGCGTTTACTACTCACCGCAGAGGAATCCTCGTTGCCTTTCTGGTCCAATCTATCGCCACTTTTTTCGTCTATTTGCGGCCGTATCTCTTCTTTTATTTTTCCCGTGGAATGGGATTTACCTTGCCCCAACTCTCTATCTTATTCACACTAAATATCATGCTCTCCTCCTTTCTTTGGCTCACTCCCGGAGGAATAGGAATTGCCGAGGGCGGCCGGATCGGAATCTTTGCGTTGGTCGGAGTCAGTCAGGGAGACGCGGTTGCCTTTTCGCTGGTGATCGGATTTTTGGACCTATTGTTCGTCTTTGTAGGATTGGCCTATTTGCTGCATCGGGGAATACGCCGGCGAAGATCGCCTTAGCCTAAGCGATGCTGCTGTTGACGAGACCACCAACTGCGGCGCCGAAATCGATCTGGAGATGAGAAAGCCGAGGCGCTGAAAACGTGTGCTGTTACTGAACCGAATTGCGAAGCTAATGAAATTGCGAGTTGGTATGTAACAGCGAACTGATATCGTTTCTCACGTCCCTCTATCTGCCGGCGTGCAGGACAGCGAGAGCTTCTTTTAGTTGTGTATCGTTAAGTGCGCCGTGATGCCAATTGGGATCGTCTTCCATGAATGAGACGCCTTTTCCGAGAATGGTGTGCGCAGCAAAGATCGTTGGTTTATGCGAACCGGCCGCCCGCTCAAAAGAATCAAACGCAGTGATTATCTCATCGTAGTTATGGCCGTCGATCTCGTGCACCTGCCAGCCGAATGCGGCCCATTTGGCGGCCAGATCACCCACGTCCATCACTTCTTCTGTGTGACCGTCGATCTGACACTGGTTCCAGTCAACGAAGAGACACAGATTATCGAGTCGATAATGGACTGCCGCAGTCGCTGCCTCCCATGGTTGTCCGGCCTGGCATTCTGCATCCGATATCTGGCAAAAGACTCGATATCCCTTCTGATCAAGCTTAGCTGCCAGCGCCAACCCCACTGCAACTGACAGGCCGTGGCCTAACGAGCCGCTCGATACCTCAATTCCCGGAATCTCCCATATGGTGGAGGGGTGCCCCTGCAGCATCCCTCCTAATCGTCGCAGTTTCCATATTTCCTCGTCAGGAAAATAGCTCTGGTCAGCTAGAATAGCGTACAGTATTGGACAAGTATGCCCATTAGAGAGAAGAAACCGGTCCCGCTCTTCCCAGTCCGGACGGGTAGGATCATGGCGGAGATAGCGATAATAAAGGACGGTCAAGATATCAGCCATTCCTAATGCTCCACCGGCATGGCCGGATTTAGCATGATGGAGCATACGCAATACATTACACCGCATTTCATCGGCCTTTGTTTTCAATGTTGTTATATCATCCATTTGTCACCTTCTTTTGTTCTCTTTTGGGGCAAAACCGCCGCGTAATATTTACTTTAAGCATCTCTTTAGCGACTGTGATAATCCGTTGTACGGACAGCCCGTAGTAAGATAGTAACTGCTCAGCTTTTCCTGATTGACCGAATCGATCTTGTACTCCGATGCGCATTACGCGGGCGGGATGCTCTGCTGCTAAAAGTTCACAGATTGCGCCTCCTAATCCGCCGGTTATCTGATGCTCTTCAACGGTTAACACGGCTTTGGTCTTAGCTGTTGAGGTAATGATCGTTTCAGAGTCAAGTGGTTTGATCGAGGATACGTTGATTACTTCGGCGGAGATCTTCTCCTCGGCGAGAAGGCGGCATGCCTCCAGCGCAGCAGAGACCATAATTCCACACGCAAAGATCGATATATCATTTCCGGGTGAGAGGACATTGGCAGCAGGAAACTCAAATAGAGGAGGCTCGTCAAAGACCACTGGTGAAGCGGCGCGTGATAACCGTACGTAAATCGGCCCTGTATCGAAACGGGCGATAAATTTGATAACAGCCGTTGTTTCGCTGGCATCAGCCGGCACAATCACGCTCATATTGGGCAAGATGCGCATAATACCGATATCTTCCAGCATTTGATGGCTCGCTCCATCTTCACCAACTGTCAAGCCGGCGTGGGTGGCAACGATCCGCACCGGCACACGCGGATAGGCGATGACTTGTCGTATCTGTTCCCATGGTTTCCCGGTGGCAAAGACAGCAAAAGTCGACGCAAACGGCCGTTTTCCGGACATAGCTAATCCGGCCGCCACTCCCATCATGTTCGGCTCTGCTACCCCCATATTGAAGAACCGATTGGGAAATGCATCAGCAAAGTACTTTGTATGCGTTGATCCAGCCAGATCGGCGGTAAGAACGACGATCCGGTCGTCCTCTTTCCCTGCTTCCATCAGGGCGCGGCCATAGGCTTCGCGTGTCATTGCACTGCGGACTTCAGCCATTCCTTGTTCCTCCTTCCCAATCACTTAAGAAGCGTGTGATCCCGATATCAGTCAGAGGATGATCAGGCAGCTTGTTTAAAATAGAGAAGGGAACAGTAGCGATATCAGCGCCAATCAGGGATGCTTGAACTACATGGAGAGGATGACGCACACTGGCAACGATAACCTCAGTATCGAATGCGTAGTTGTCATATATATCCATGATCTGCTCAACGAGATCCATTCCGTTGCCGCCGCAGTCGTCGATCCGCCCGACGAATGGAGAGACGAACTTTGCGCCTGCCTTGGCTGCCAATAGAGCTTGATTGGGAGAAAAGACCAACGTGACATTGGCAGCGATCTCCTCGGAGGCAAGAATGCGCACCGCACGCAGTCCGTCCATCGTCATTGGGATCTTGATTACTACATTGGCGTGAATCATCGCCAATTTACGCGCCTCTGTAACCATATCCGCCGTAGCGAGCGCCATCACCTCAGCGCTCACCGGGCCATCGACGATAGCACAGATCTCTGCGATTAGCTTGTGGAACTGGCGCCCCTCTTTGGCAACGAGAGAGGGGTTAGTCGTTACGCCATCAATTATCCCGGCTGCGGCCATCTCTTTTATCTCGGTAATATTTGCTGTATCGATAAATAATTTCATCTTTGCTCCTTTCTTTACAACGTGCGATCTTCATTCGTCCTCAATTGGCGAATCATCTGTAAGTTTATCTGATCAGCATGCGGCTTTCCATCAATCTCTTTCGGTGTCTCTAATATGAACGGTAAATGGCGTAAGCGATGGTGATTGATCAGGAGACGGAATCCATGCTCTCCGATTTCCCCTTGGCCGATATGTTGATGACGATCGCGCCGCGCTGCCAACGGATATTTAGAATCATTTAAGTGGATCAGTTGCAAGCGTTCGATGCCGACCAGTTCGTCAAATTCTTCCAAGGTCTGATTTAATCCTGCTGTTGTACGCAATTCATACCCAGCAGCAAAGCCATGGCAGCTATCAAAGCAGATGCCGACCCGCAAATTATCGCTCAGCGAGTTGATAATACTCCCCAGCTCAGCGAAAGTTGTCCCGATCGTCGTCCCTGTTCCGGCTGTATTTTCGAGCAGGATATTCACATTGCTATAATCACGGAACTCTGGAGAAGCGATCACCTCGTTGAGGGCAGCGACAGCGCGGGCGATGCCGGTTTCAATCCCACTTCCCTTATGAGAACCGATATGGGTGTTGATATAATTAATTTTCAGCATTCCTGCCGCAGCGATCTCGGCGCGGAGAGAATCGATCGAACGCCGGTAAATCTTTTCTTCCGGACTGGCCAGATTGATCAGATACATGGTATGGATCACCATATAACAGAGAGGGGAGGCCTCCTGTCGGCGCTGAAACGATTCTGCTGTCTCAACGGGAATCGAGCGTATATTCCACGCACGGGCATTGTGTGAGAAGATCTGCAATGCGTTTATTCCCAACGCCTCTGCAGCGTCGATTGCAGCGTCGAACCCTTTGCTGATCGATAGATGGCATCCCAGAATCAGGTCAGCGTTTGCCATCTCTCTCCGACAGTTGCGCTAGATTGAACAGCGTGATTGCATTGGCAGTCGTCTGTCTTGCGATCTCTTCCACAGTCTCTCCTTTTATTTGCGCAATCTTTTCTGCAACATAACGAACATAAGATGGCTCGTTCCTTTGGCCGCGGAATGGAACTGGAGTAAGGTATGGTGCATCTGTTTCCACCAGCAGTCTCTCCAACGGACTCTCTGCGATAACGGCGTGTAACTCTTTATTTTGGGGAAAGGTCACTGGTCCGCTGATTCCAATATAAAACCCCAGCTCGAAGAGGCGCTGCGCAAAATCGATCTTGCCGAAAAAACTGTGTGCAACGCCGCGGTAAGGGCCGCCGATATCACGCAGAATTGCCAATAGATCGTGATCAGAATTTCGGTTATGGATGATGAGGGGCAGATTCTCTGCTTGCGCAATCTTTATTTGCTTGTAGAAGAGATCACGCTGGACATTACGCGGTGAGAGATCACGATAGTAGTCGAGTCCGATCTCACCGAGAGCAACCACCTCCTTTGCTTGTGACAGCTTGGTCAACTGCACTAGTGCCTCACCATCGGCAGCAGCGGCATAGTGAGGATGAATTCCCGCTGTTGCGGATAAATGTCGATATTTTTTTGCCAATGCGATCGCTGCTCGGCTGGAATCAATATCAATCCCAACAGTTATAATCGTTACCTGCTCTGTGAAGGCGCGAGTGATAACTGCGGCTTGGTCACTGTTGTAAGCGGCCATATCGAGATGAGCATGGGTGTCGATAAGCTCCATCTACTTTTGTCTCCGTTCCAACTTGAATATCGCTTGCGGCAACAAAGAGAGCAGATCGGTCGGGAGAATCGCTCGTTCCGCGCTATTAGCTGCCAACAGGTCGGCGGTAAATCCATGGAGATAGACACCGAGAATTGCGGCATCAAGACCGCTTGCTCCTTGCCCAATCAATCCGGCGATGATTCCAGCGAGCACATCACCGCTTCCTCCACTGGCCAAGCCCGTATTTCCCGTTGGATTAACAAACATCTCCCCACATGGGGAAGCGATCACCGTTGGCTTTCCCTTGAGGACGAGATGGAGATGGTATTGCTGCGCGAACGATCGAGCAATAACGAAGCGATCGGCGCTGATCTCTTCTGCTGAAATCTTAATCAGTCTGGCAAGCTCACCTGGATGGGGAGTGAGGATCAATTCCGTGTCCACCTCCTTTAGTAGATGGAGGTGATCGACAAAAGCGTGGATTCCATCCGCATCGAGAACAACCGGCACTCTGGTTTCTGCGAGTACTGCCCGGACGAGATCGCCGACCTGCGAAGAGCGAGAGAGGCCGGGGCCGATTGCCAATACATCCTTCTCCTCAAGATTAGTCAGCAGAGGCTCTTTTGCTGTATTGGACAGCCGGCCCTGATGATCAGGAAGGGGAATAGTGATTGTCTCGATAAGCGTTGCTTCCAGAATCGAATTTAGAGCTTGCGGTGCAGCCAGATAAACAAGCCCGGCGCCGGAGCGCAGAGCAGCTTGCGATGTGAGGATCGCTGCGCCTGTCATCCCCTGCGATCCAGCGATCACCAGTACGCGACCGAAATCACCCTTATGGCCGTTTTGGCGCCGTGCCGGAAAGAGAGGCTCGATATCAGCGCGTTCCACGAGGAAAGCAGCGGGGTTAATCTTTGCCCGTGCGCGCTCTGGGTAATCGACCGCCGCGATAGCCACCTCACCGACATGGTGGCGGGCCGGAAAGAGAAGATGAGCCGGTTTTAAGTATCCCATAGCGATCGTTAACTTAGCATCCACTGCACAGTCGAAGCTCTGACCGTTGTCGGCCGGTAAGCCAGAAGGGATATCGAGCGCAATGCGCTGCGCTTGACAGTCGTTGATCATCTTGATAACCTGACTGTGCCGTCCTTTAAGCGGACGATCGAGACCGACGCCAAACAAGGCGTCGATCACCACATCAGCTTCAGTCAACGCTTTTTGCAACGGAGAAAGATCATCGGTCAAGTAGATGAGAGAGACTGATCCTTGCTTCTCTAAAACCGCAGCGTTCGTCGCTGTATCAGAACGTAATTGCCCGCGTTGCGCCAGGAGAAAGACTACGATATGAGAAGATCTATCCTGGAGATAACGACCGACAACAAGGCCGTCTCCTCCGTTGCCGCCGTGCCCGCAGATGATCACCACACGCTTATTCTCTATATCAGGCACACGAGCGAGGATGATCTTCGCTGTACTGCGACCCGCGCTTTCCATCAGTGCGAGCGATGTTATCCCTTCTGCGTGAGCTTGATCATCAAGCTCACGTTGTGCTCTGCTGGTCAATATTGGTTGCATTGATATTTGTTAGATGCAGATAAAATTACATAAGAATGCTACCACAACTTTAGCCATTAGGCAAGCGATTAAGGAGTCGCCCCTTTCTGCTGATGGTTTGGCCAAGCAGTATGACATCAGCCAAACTACAATAAGATGAAACAGGGCAGAAAGTTTTGCAGACAAGTCTTCCCGTCCTCATAAACTTAAGAACTGTTGTAACCCCAGCCCAAGCAGAGCAGATTTGTTTTGCGAGGAAACAGTTTAAGTGTACAGTTACAGGGTAAATAAAATTTTCCTCCCCTTGAACCCCTCCAATTTTTGCCCGTTCGCCGAAGAATTTTCACTAAAATTTTTTGGAGTCGGCTTATCAACTTTAAAAATTACAGCATATAACGTTTACGGATAAAAGAAGTTTTTGCGAGGCAACAATTTGGGTGAGTGTCGTAAGGCACGAACCTTTTATGCTGTGTTAGCCGATGTTGGCTCATCATTTCCTGACCTCTGTTAGCTTTGTTAAGAAACTATCTACTTCATTCACATTCTTGAAGTATCCAACAAATGTTGGTGGTGCTCCTCTCCAAGGTTCATACTCAGTTAATTCTGAAGGTAAAATTTCAAGTGCGTCTTCTTTGTTGATACCAAAATACTCAGAAAACCTATCGATATAGACTTGAAATCGTACACCCTTGTTTGCATCACTTTCGCCAGGAATAAGACTAAATATTGTATTCCGTCTCTCACCCATAATGCCAATGAAGGCTATAGTACTTCTTGTAGTACCAGTCTGGTCAAAAAGATTTATCAATCCTTTTACAATTCGACTGTAGATATCACCTGCACCCTTTTTGTCGGCTATTTCTTGTAACTCTTCGTAAGATAGTGGTGGTTTTCTTTTTGAGGTGGACTTAATTTGCGCCTTATACTCAACCTCTGTCGGTTCGATCAAGAATACTCTTGCAAGAAATTCTCGTCCGTCATCATCTCTAAAATATTGAAATGTAAGAGCATTTATACCAACACCATAAGAATCAGAGAGATACTTTATTATTCTTTCAGAACTACTATCAATTTCAGAAGCTACAATCAGCATCTTGTGATGTTCATTCAAAATTTCTGGGATCTCTGTTCCAAACTTTCGTTTAAAAGCATCTTCAAAAGGACCTTTTTCACCGAGATATCTATTAGCAATTTCAGTTATTTTTTCGTTAGACAAGTCCTTTACCCAAGAAGCGTAGTCTAAAGTCTGTGCAGTTATTTCTCTTGGTGTTTTATCTCTCTTCAATTCAACAATTACGATGTCACCATTGTAATCCACACATAAAAGATCGATCACACCCCCGAAATCAGTTTCTATTTGTCTCCCAATCACTAATAGATCGTTTGATACGATTGAAATATCTTTCTCTAACCAATTTTCCAATCGTTCCTCTAATTCTAACTTTGATTTGTGAATTTCCTTCAACATGTCTCCTTCAATAATTTCCCATACTTTTACATCTTGTGGCATTGTATCCTCCAATTTTTATGAGCCAATTTCCGAATAGCGTTCCCAGCATAAAAGAAGTTTTTGCGAGGCAACAATTTGGGCGAGTGTCGTAA
>CAYSQQ010000030.1:0-9769 GCA_964433275.1 uncultured Thermotogae bacterium | reverse complement strand
GCGACAGCGCATCCCGTGAGAAGGGCTTTTTACCATCTCTTACCTGATCTAAAGCGTGAGGAGCCATAATTACAGGAGAAAGAATGAAAGAACAGTATGATATCATCATCATCGGCGGAGGCCCAATAGGAGCGGTTACCGCCCGATATGCCGCTCAAGGCGGCGCTCAGGTCCTCCTTGTGGAACGCGGAGATCGAGGAGGAGAACCGGCCAATTGCACTGGTCTGGTCAGTCCGCGTGCCCTCACTGTGCTGGGGGCTTCCCAGCGCAGTGTCCTACGGCAAATTACAGGTGGATATCTTCATTCTCCTGCCGGAATAGAGATCTCTATCGAGGCAGCGGAAACCAAGGCGCTCGTCCTCAATCGCCACATATTAAACTGTGAGCTTATCGATCGTGCTGCTGGTGCGGGAGTAGATGTTCGCATCCATACTGAAGCATCTCGCTATGAAGCCGGGATGATAGAACTCACTCATAACGGCGTCACGGATAAAGTGCAAGCGCCGCTTATTATCGGCGCTGATGGACCACACAGCGCTGTTGCCCGCTGGTTCTCTCTTCCCAGTCCGCCGAAGATGCTCGCTGCAGCACAAGCGATCATCGACCGAGCTCCGCGCCGGGAAGACTTTGTGGAAATCCTGTTCGGAAAAGATATAGCGCCAGGGTTCTTTGCGTGGGCCGTTCCCGCCGAAGAAGGAAGGATGAGAGTCGGTCTGGCTGCTCCGGTTGGTATATCCGCACAGAGTCTTCTTGATCGCCTATTACAAGACAGACGGTTCTCCGGCACGCTCGTGGCGAAAATCAACAGTCTGATCCCCATCGGAACGGTGGATAGAACCTTTGCCGCCGGAGCGCTCCTTGTCGGTGATGCTGCAGGTCAGACCAAGCCGACATCAGGGGGAGGAATCTACATCGGAGGATTATGTGCCAGAATCGCTGGCGAAGTCGGCGCTCAGGCTGTCTTGTCCGGTGATCTCTCCACCGACGCGCTGCGGAGATACGAACAACGCTGGCGGAAAGAGATCGGTTTTGATCTCAAATTTGGCATGATCGCTCATCGCACGTTGGCCAAACTATCGGATAATGAGATCGATAGAATCTTCACCGTCATCAAACGACCAGCGGTAAAAGATTTAATCGAGCAACAAGGAGATATCGACTACCCCCGTCATTTAGCAAAAGCGTTTCTACAGCGGCCTGACCTTTGGTTACAGTTGGCCTCGCTCATCTCTCCCCTTGGCAGTTGGGAAAAGATACTGACCAGCAAGTAACAAGCCGTCTGCGGTATAGTCCCTGATCCTGCTAACTTTGAATGATAGCGTCTATCTCCTCCGCAAGGTAAGGGAAAGGCCGAA
Organism: uncultured Thermotogae bacterium; assembly: GCA_964433275.1. Taxonomy (GTDB): domain Bacteria; phylum Bipolaricaulota; class Bipolaricaulia; order UBA7950; family UBA7950; genus UBA7950. The sequence goes on along the minus strand of CAYSQQ010000030.1, from coordinate 8,414 downwards.
TAACCCCCCTAAAATTATTCCGACGAACGTTCCAAACCGAATATCGCCCAGCAACAGGCCAACGATTGTTCCTACGCCAGTTCCCAGCAGCAAGAGGACGAATAGCTCTCCCCCTCTTCTTCGCCTCTCAGCGCGGCGACTCATTCTCCCCCGCTTAACGTATTGTCGATTATAAATCGATCGAATGGTCTGCCGTTGGGGATAGGAAACAGTTCATCTCCAACGATAACCGCCACCGGAATCGCCGCGACAAAGAGTTGCTCTCCCGCAACGGTTACACGGATATAATGGAGCACCCGCCAGCGGCGGCGCACTGTCCACGGCGCGATCTGTTCCGGCCTATCACTCAATGGTCCGCCACCCCCGCCGGTAACGATGTAGTGAATCCCATCGCGGCGAATGTGTTCATATCCTCCTACATACCCGCTGAAGACAAGATCGACCCCATATTCAACGAAGATCGCGTGCCATGCGTCGCGCAATATAGCGTTCTCCCCACCTGCATAGATCGAACTAAAGAGGGGATGATGAACAACGACGACGATGAATTTCGCTTGCGCAGCAGCAAGTTCAGTCTGCAACCACGCAGTCTGTTCTGCTGCCTGAGCATCTGCGTGGAGAGCAAGGTTTGAGTCCAACCCAATAATAAGAATGTTACCATAGGAGAATGACCACCATTGTTCAGCAGATTCCCCTCCACCTAGCGGTAAGGAGAGAAACTTGTAATAATCGGCATCATCTACTTCATTCTCTCCGATCACCGCCAGGAGAGGGCGTGATAATATGAGTTCACCGGCAGTGATAAAGAATCGCTCCCACTCTTCCCGGGAAGAATAGCCGATCAGATTGCCACTGTGAATGACAAAAGCCGCCTCAGATTCATGAACGGCCATTGTAGCTGCAACACGGGCAACGCGCTCTGGAAAGGTATGCGTGTTCCCGTAAACGAGGAAGAGAAACTCTCGCTTATCAACGCTGGAGGTGGTAAATCGGCCGATCGGTCCGGGATAGACTACATCTCCATAGTAAAGGATAACCTGATAGCGATAAGTTGTGCCGGAAAGAAGATTGGTCAATTGAAACTGAAAGAGTCCCTCATCCGGGGAGAGGAGCATTGTCTCCTCCCACTCTTCGTTGCCGATATAGACCTGTTCACGAGCGTATTGTATGACAGCGGTCACCTCTCTCGTCGTCTTCCATGTGATCATAACCGAATCTTCATCGATTGCGCCGAGAATCGGACCCCACAACCACGGATCCCCCTGTTGGCTAAATGCGAGGAGCCAAATGACAGATGCAATGAGAAGACCTGCTGCCAAAGTCGTTTTTTTGCGGTTGATCTTCATCTTTAACGCCGCCCTCTTGCAGATATTGTACTCGGTGTCTATCTTATCCTAATGAGAACAGGTTGACAAGCGACGGTTCACAGTTCGGAAAGGGTTCACAGTTCACAGTTCGGAGGGACGTGAAATAACATGTAGGGGCACGGCATGCCTGCCCTGTGGGAATAGAGTATTCCACGGGGCCGTGCCCCTACATCCATCCTTCACCTTCAGCCTTCAACCTTCCGCCTGATTTAAATCTTTCAGCCTTCAACCTTCAGTCTTATGACCTCTGTGGTTCTTTACGAACTCTACGAACCCAATAAACTCAATTCACCATTCACGATTTACGTCTTGATCCTTAACCCTTGATCCTTACTCCTTACTCCCTACCCCTTAATCACGCACACATCTTGTTGCTGCATTTAAGGACGGCTCCTTTTTTGATAAGTACCCCTTGCTGGCAGTCCGGACAGATTTTCACCGGCATATCGCTCACAGCGAATTTACAGGCAGGATAGGTGTTACACCCGTAGAAAACTTGTTTGCGTTTGGGTGAATATTTTTCCACAATTTCGCCGCTACCGCATTTAGGGCAAGTAACATCGGTCGAGACAGAGCGGGTCTGTTTACACTGAGAATTCACGCAGCGGAGATAGCGGCCGTATCGTCCATGCTGTAATCTCATTTGAGCGCTGCAATTAGGGCAGATAACATCCTGTTGCGGCGCAGCATCCAATTTCTCCAGGACAGGGAGAACTTCTACTTTTCTTTCTGCATAACGGTAATCCAGGCTTGGCGGCAAATTCTGAGTCGTTTTACACTGGGGGTAGTTGGAACATCCGAGAAAATGGGCCCCTTTCCAATAGCGGAGCTCCATCGGTTCATTGCAGTTCGGGCAGAGACTGTCAGTAAAGATTTGAAATGGCTTTCCCTGTTGGTCAAGCAATCCATTCAATTTCTCTATCTGGCGGGAGAATGGCTCGTAGAACTCTTTGAGCGCTGTAACTCGATCCATCTCTCCTGCTTCGATGAGGTCGAGATCTTCCTCCATATGAGCAGTAAACGCAATCGCTACCGTCTCAGGAATATGCTCTTCAAGGAAGTCTGCTACAATGCGGCCGAGTAAGGTGGGACGCAGACTTCCTTTCTCCTTGATAACATAATTCCGGTCTTGAATGGTGGAAACGATAGAGGCGTATGTGCTGGGCCGGCCAATTCCTTCTTGTTCCAGCAGCCGAATCAATCTTGCTTCAGAGAAACGCCGCGGTGGTTCGGTAAACTTTTGCATCGCTTCTACTTTCTCCAGCAGCAGAGAGTCGCCTTGTTTCAACCAGATAGGAAACAGAGGTTCGGCTTTATTATTTGCATCAATCTTCCTTGTCTTAGGGGCAAACTGGGTAAATGCCTTTTGAAATCCATCAAAAAGCAATTGACTGCCGATTACCTCCAGAGTATATTGATCAGCGGAAATCACTCCTTTGCGTTGGAGATAGATTGCCGCGGTCATCTGCGTAGCGAGGAACCGCGCGAAGATTAACTTATACAATTTCAATTGATCAGAAGAGAGAAACAATGCTATCTGCTGTGGGCTGCGGGCTGGTGACGTCGGTCGAATCGCTTCATGCGCATCCTGTGCTTTTCGTTTGTTTTTGTAGTGACGAGCGGTCTTGATCAGATATTGCTCATTGAACTGATCTTTGATATAGGCGCGTGCTTCAGAGAGAGCAGCGGTGGAAACCCGCACTGAGTCGGTCCTCATATAGGTAATAATTCCGGTATTCTCTCCTGCAATCGTTATTCCCTCATATAATTGTTGTGCTATCTGCATCGTCTTACGGGGAGAAAACCCTAAATTGGATGATGCCGCTTGCTGTAACGAGCTCGTAATGAACGGTGGCTGTGGATGTACACGACGCTCCTTCTCTGTAACCGTTTCTACAACGATCTGTGCCTGCTGGAGATCTTCTTTGATTCTTTCTGCCTCAGCAGTAGTGGATATTTTGATCTTCTTGCCGTCTTTTCGCACCAGTTTGGCAGAAAATGGTTTACCATTCCGCAGTGAAACAATAATTTCCCAATACTCTTGTGCAATGAACTGATCGATCTCCGCTTCGCGATCACTGATCAATCTGAGCGCCACCGACTGAACACGGCCGGCGCTCAATCCTTCATACTTATTTCCGGTCAGGGCCTTAGAGAGGAGAGGACTTGCGAGGTAGCCAACCAAACGATCCAACACCCGGCGGGTTCGCTGCGCTTCCACTTTGTTCGTATCAATCTCCTCTGTTTGATTGAGAGATGCCTGAATCGCTCTCTCGGTAATTTCATTGAACACCAACCGTCGGAAAGATGTCTCTTTTGGGGCAGCTTTACGCAACACCTCGAACAGGTCATAGGCGATCGCTTCTCCTTCGCGGTCGTGATCGGTAGCAAGGAGTATTTCATCGGCTTGTTTAGCCAATTTTTTTAACTTTGCAATATGCATCCCTTGAACAGTGATAAATTTAGGCGCGAAATTTTTGTCGATTTCTACTCCCAATTCTTTCTTTGGCAGATCGCGTACATGTCCTCGCGATGAGAGCACGTGATACTCTCCGTCAAGATAACGGGCGATCGTCTTTGCCTTTGTCGGTGATTCAACGATAACTAATTTTGTCAATTTCAATGACTCCTCTATCAATTTTTCCGCTGATTATAAAATAGAACAACAGGTAAAATCAATCAGCTCCTAATCATCTACGAGAAACCTTCCGCCTTACTTCGTACCCGTCCCGCGCAATGAGATTCTTTGTGACCGTTGCCTCTTACCTCGATATGATGAACCCTGCAACCTCAACGCGTCATGATCTCTCCCAGAGACCGCTCGTATTTTTGCGCCATCAACGGTGAGGAGACCATGAAGTCGGCTGAAGCCCGGTCACAGGCAATGGGAATATTCCATACGACAGCGATTCTGAGCAACGCCTTGACATCTGGATCATGCGGATGTGGTTGGAGTGGATCCCAGAAAAAGACGAGAAAGTCAATCTTCCCTTCGGTGATCTTGGCTCCGACCTGCTGGTCGCCTCCCAGTGGTCCGCTGGCAAACACAGTAACAGCAAGGCCGGTCTTTTCTGCGAGCATCACCCCGGTTGATCCAGTAGCATACAGGTTGTGACCCGCAAGTAAATCCTGATTGGAAACTACCCAGTCAAGCAGCTCGGATTTCTTGTTATCATGTGCGATAAGAGCGATATGTTTCTTGATCTCCATTGTGACCATATTTTTCATGATCTCTTGTTCTCCTTCACCAATCGATTTTGCTTAGTGTAGATCAAAGAACAGGGAAAGGCAAATAATGGTGAATGGTGACTAAAGACTGAAGTCAGGAGTCAGGAGTCAGAAGTCAGGAGCCAGAATCCAGAATCCAGAATAGAAGAAGGAAACAACAACCCCGTCCCCTAAACTCCTTTTTTGACAGGATTAACAGGATTGACGAGATAATTTTTAATACCTTCTACCTGCTTTAGAATCGTGATTCCCGGTAGGGGCACGGCATGCCGTGCCCGTTAAACGAACGAGATTGCTTCACGGACTCGCAATGACAGAGGAAGGTGGAAGGTTAAAGGATGAAGGTTGTATGTAGGTCCATGGCATGGAACTCTTTCCGAACCCAACGAACCCAATGAACCCCATAAACTCTTTCTGAACCGTGAACCTCCATTGCAGAAAGAGATATTGATGGGGTATAGTTTTTCAGCGGAACATCCACCAGTAACTGGCGGAAAGAGAGAAAAGATGGGAGTAGAGGTGAACAACAAGTTACAGATCGATATCGATAAAATATTCAACGCGCATCCGTTTGCCAGGGAGATTATCAAACAGTTAGAGCAGGCCGGATTCGAGGCGGTTATCGTCGGCGGTGTGGTGCGAGACAGTATCCGCGAGTTGATCGAAGATGATTATCAATTCCTTCCTGACGATATCGATATTGCAACTTCTGCCCTGCCGACGGAAGTAAAACAGATCTTTTCCCATCTCAATATCATCTCGGTGGGAGAGGAGTTTGGAGTGTTGCTCCTCGTTGCCCCTGATGGCAGAGAGTATGAGGTAGCCACGTTCAGGGTCGAAGGTGGCTATGATGGTCGTTGGCCGGCTGAAGTGGAGCTTGTCCGCGACCTCAAAGGAGATATCCTTCGTCGTGATCTTACAATCAACGGACTTGCCGCGGCAGTCGACGGCTGGGTAATCGATTACGTCGGTGGAATTGCCGATCTAAAGAAGAAGGTGATTCGCGCGATCGGTGCCCCAGAGCAACGGTTTGCAGAAGATTATCTGCGCATGATGCGGGCGATCCGTTGTGCTTGTATCTTAAAAGGGACAATCGATCGCGATACAAGCGCCGCGATCCGTGCCAATGCCGCTCATATCTTATCGATCTCCTGGGAGAGGATCACTGATGAGTTGTTTCGTATTCTGGGCACTGACAACAGTTTTCACGGTCTCCAATTGCTTGATGACCATGGGCTGCTCAGCCATATCCTCCCTGAAGTAACAGCGACCAAAGGGGTGGCTCAACCTGAGGAGTACCATCCAGAAGGAGATGTTTACACCCATACGATGAAAGCAATTGATGTGGCCGATGGTTTTGTTAAAGATCCGGTCGTCAAGCTGGCTATCCTGCTGCATGATATTGGCAAGGAATATGCTTTCGAGCAAAGCGGAGGGGTGCACATGGGCGGCCATTGCGCAGTGGGAGCGCGCATGGCAAAGCAGATCAGCAAACGTCTCCGCTTGAGCCGGAATGATATGGCGCGAATTGATTTTCTCTTACGACATCACATGCGAATCGCTGATTTCCCCAAGATGGGGCGTGGCAAACAGGTCCGCTTCATCAGTGCGAGAGCGGTTGATGATCAACAGACAATGGCAAAGAGATTCCCTCTTTTCTTCGATCTTCTTAAGGTGTTGATCGCTGATTGTGAAGCGAGCGCCCATCGTTCAGCAGGTTGGCTGCCGATTATCTCAGAGACTCTGCGCGTCGTTGATCATATCGACCGCGTTTGCGGACTGAAACGGGCGCGGGAGATTATCAACGGCCATGATATTCTTGCATTAGGGGTCAAACCCGGGCCGCAGATTGGACAGATGCTGGAATCAATTCACGATCGAATCCTTGCCGGTGAAATCACTGCCCGCCAACAAGCGCTGTCAGAAGCGCGACGATTAGTTCACCAAATTTAGGGAAGAGTGTCCTCGCCTTCTCGGTCATCTCGGACTAAATTAATCAATAGCAACCATTCAGCCATAAAGGATTAAAAAAAAGTTCGAGATTCTATGTTAAGAAAAAAGCAGAGATGGAGCAAGAGAGAAAATGGAGATCGTAAGCTCTATCCCCCCCAACAACCTTTAAGAACCCTATAAACCTGTGTGCTTGCTTATGGAAGAGAGGCGCAGACAGATCTTTGTGGTAAAAAAACGGATAATGGTGCAGGAACAACAGAGGGCATTTCGATATGGCAAAAAATACTTCGCTTAATATCAGTCGCGATCTTACATTGAACCTTGAGGAGATCATCGGGCAATGCATTGCCATTCTCGGTATCCGCGGCTCGGGAAAATCAAATACCGCCGGTGTGATCTTTGAAGAGTTACTGAAACATAATTATCCATTGACCATTGTAGATATTGACGGTGAGTATTTCGGTCTCAAAGAACATTTCGAGGTACTAGTCATCGGATCTGGCGACAGCGTTGATATCGAAATCGACTTGGAAAGCGCCGCTGAAATCGCTGAAATCAGTTTAAAAAAAAGCATCCCTCTTGTGCTGGATTTAAGTAGTTACCTTACCGAGGAACGGAATGAATTTCTCAAAATCTATCTCAAGCGTATCTGGAGCCTGGCCGGAAAACTACGGCGTCCTTATATCATTGGCATTGAGGAGAGTCACGAATTCATCCCACAGGGAATCAGAACCGAGCTCAAAGAACTGATCGCGCGCATCGCTCTGCGCGGCCGCAAACGCGGCCTGGGAACGATCATCATCTCACAACGCAGCGCCAAGGTGGAAAAAGATGTTTTAAGTCAAGCCGGAATGCTCTTCCTCCACCGTGTCGTCCATGAAGCTGACATGCGAGTCTATTGCGATCTCCTTCCCTGGCGTAAAAGTGAAGTCAAAGAAGTGATCACCCATCTTGGGACAGGCGACAACGTGTACGTAAATGGAGAGACAATTCTTCCTATCTATGTTCGAGAGAGGGAAACATTCCATGCCGGCTTCACCCCTTCCCTGGAGGTGATCGCTACACCTCAACTCAAACAGGTCAGCCAATCGATAGTCGCTGCTATTAAACGGGTCAAAAAAGGGAGGAAACACTCCGGGGAAGAAAAACTGCAAAAAGAGATTCTACAGATCAAGGAAAAACTGGTGAAGAAGGATCAGACTATCCAGCAGTTAGAAGAAGTAGCCCGTACTTTAGGGTATATCAAATTTGAAATTCCGTCTCTTTCAACTGCAATAAACCCGCAGCAGCCCGCCCTTCCGGAGAAGATGGCAAAGTTGAAGGGGGAGCAACAGAGTGCAAACCAGAGTTTACCAACCGATGCATTATATAAAAGCGGAATGAGCACAGCGAACCCTGTTACACCAGATCAAAATAAGACAAACGGAACACAGAACGGGCTTCCAGTGGCTGTCATGCGCCATATCGAGAGCATAACAACACGAGTCGGCAAGAGGGATGTTCCTGAACGCCGTCTACTTTCTTTTCTTATCAACCGTGTTCCTGCTATCTATTCCGCTGCCCAATTGGCCGCGTGGATTGGTTGTGCTCCTGAAATCATCGAAACAATTCCTTTGCAAAACCTACTCGATCTCAATTTGGTCATTCGTGAGCGGCGAATCGGTGGATACCATTACCGTAGCAATCTCAAGCCGTTTGTATTAAAAGAGTTCAGTATCTATCAGCCAGATATCAGGGAGAAAGAATTTCATCTGATCACCGCCATCCTCAAACAAAATCTTACTATATCTGGCATAAAAACTCTCTGAGAGTCCCCCTGAGCACGACAAACAGCAAAGCAGTCATGGAGGTTTAGGGGTCTACCAT
>CAYSQQ010000029.1:0-9802 GCA_964433275.1 uncultured Thermotogae bacterium | reverse complement strand
TTTTTCGGATACTATTATTTCGCATCCGAATTTATACCTTATTCTTTGTAGTATCACAAGAAAAGAAATTGTCTAACCCTTATCTTTCCCGCTTTGCACAGCGGTTAGGTGAGAATACGGATGAGTTTCAGTCTCTTTGCACTGAAGCACTCGTTTTGTGTGGCGGAATGTTTGTTCTTTACCACAAAGAGAACCAAAAAACACGAAGGGAAGGAAGGTTTTGCCTGATTGTTATCTAAATCTCGTAGTGGTCAGTCGCTCGCAGCAGGTACGCGATTCGATGACTCTGGACTGACAACTTTTAACTGAAGGTCATTGCCCGCAGCAGCGTTTATACTTCTTTCCACTTCCGCACGGGCACGGATCGTTACGGCCTGGTTTCTTCTTTGCGCTAACTGGTGCAGCAGGGAAGAGCGAACGGCTCTCTGCACCGGCTGTTTCCCCGCCGTGGTAACTACTTACTGCACGTGCACCGCTGCCAGCGAGTACTGCCTGGTTTGCCATATCCTTATCTACGCGTGTAGCAAGCAGGAAGCGAATGATCTTCGCTTGTGAGTCGCTGAGCATCTGCTGAAACAGACGGAACGATTCCCGCTTGAACTCGACACGGGGATCGGTGCCGCCATAGGCGGTCAACCCGATTCCACCGCGAAGATCATCAAGGGTATATAAATGGGAGAGCCAACCATCATCAATGATTTTGAGAATCAGAAAGCGGCTGATCAGCGGGAATTGGTCTTCCAATCTCTCCCGCTGCTTGTCAAGTGCTGCCACGAGCAGATTTTGTATTGTCTCTACCAATTCGGCGTAGTCTTTCCCCTCCAGCGCGGCCTGATCGACAGTCGGTAAATATCTAAATTCGCTCAATAGACTATCGAGTTTCCACTCCTCAGGCAGCAGCGAACGGTCACCATGTGCTGCCACGAGTTGCTCGCTATAACCATCGATCAAATCAGAGAGGTACTGATCAAGGTCAGTGGCGTCGAGCGTTGCGCCGTCAGTGGTGGCCGGAATGAGAAACCGATCGCGGAGCGAATAGATCGCTTCCCGTTGTTTAGCAAGGACGAGGTCGTATTCGAGAAGCCGTTTTCTAATCTCAAAGTTACGGCCTTCCACGCGTTTCTGTGCCCGCCGTATCGCGGTGGTAAGCATTGCATGCTCAATCGGTTCTCCCTCTTTCATCCCCAGCCGGTCCATCAATGAACCGATCATATCGCCGCCGAATATACGGAGAAGGTCATCCTCCAGTGACAGGAAGAATTGTGATGAACCGGGATCGCCCTGACGGCCGGCGCGACCGAGAAGCTGATTGTCGATGCGCCGTGATTCATGGCGTTGATACCCGAGCACGTGGAGTCCACCGATTTCCGCTACTCCAGGGCCGAGTTTAATATCAGTCCCGCGACCGGCCATGTTGGTAGCAATCGTAATCACTCCCCTTTGCCCTGCATCTGCGATGATCTCTGCTTCTCTTTCATGATGCTTGGCATTAAGAACGTTGTGTTCCAATTTGTGCGACTTGAAAAGTTGCGACAGCCGCTCTGATTTGTCGATCGCATTGGTGCCGATTAATACTGGACGCCCGCTTTGGTGGAGTCTCTTCACTGTATCGACGATCGCGGTAAACTTCCCTTTTTCCGTACGATAAATCACATCGGGCATTGATGTGCGGGCCAATGGCGCATTCGTGGGGATTACAACGACATCAAGGCCATAAATCTGTTTGAATTCATCCTCTTCTGTCTTGGCTGTGCCGGTCATACCGCAGATTCCACGATAGAGTCCGAAATAATGCTGTAATGTAATTTGAGCTAATGTTTGGCTCTCCCGCTGGACCATCAATCCCTCTTTCGCCTCCAACGCCTGGTGGAGGCCGTCGGAGTACCGGCGATCGGGCATTAGCCGACCAGTAAATTCATCGACGATCATCACGCGCCCGTCTTTGACGATATAATCGCGTTCCTTGGCGAACATATACCGTGCCCGGAGAGCGATCTCCAGATGATGAAGGATGTCGGTATGCTCCGGCGAGTAAATGTTCTCCACTTTCAGGAGGCCTTCTGCTTTGTGAATTCCTGCATCAGTTAAAGTGAGACGACGCGCTTCCTCGTCGATCTCACAATCAACTCCTGGTTTGAACCGCGGTGTTAATTTGGCGAATTTACGGTACAGGGTAATCTTCTCGGCAATTGAACCGGAGATGATCAGCGGTGTTCGCGCCTCGTCGATCAAGATATTATCGATCTCGTCAACGATCGCAAAGTCCAGTCGCTGTTGCACTTTCTGTTCGGGTGAAATGACCATATTATCACGCAGATAGTCGAACCCGAACTGACTATTGGTTCCATAGACGATATCAGCCTCATACGCCGCCTTCCGCTGCTCAGGTTCTGTCGTCTCTTGAATCAATCCTACCGTCAGACCGAGAAACTCATATATCGGTCCCATCCACTCCCGGTCGCGACGCGCGAGGTAATCATTGACCGTTATAATATGAACTTTACTGGTGAGTGCATTCAGATAGGCTGGTAACGTTGCAACAAGCGTCTTCCCTTCACCGGTCATCATCTCGGCGATCCGTCGTTGATCGAGAACGACAGCGCCAAGGATCTGGACGTCGAACGGCCGCATATTGACAGTGCGAGCAGCTGCTTCGCGAACAACGGCGAATCCCTCAGGGAGGATATCATTGATTGATTCTCCCTTGCTGAGCCGATCTTTAAATAGATTGGTTTTGGATGCAAGTTGTCCATCGCTCAAAGATCGCATTTGATCTTGAAACGAATTGGTCGCCACCAAATAGCGCTGTAATTTCTTCAGTCGCTGCTCATTTGTCTGCCCAAAGAGATAATCAATCTTGTTGCGGAAAAAGTCTTTTTTCACCATTCTAATCTGTTGCTTGAAGTATAAGTGGAAGATCGCCCGCTTGCAAGTGCAAAGCAAGATAGCTTAAGGGGTGAGGTTCTACGTTCAACATCCTATTTTTTGCGATTTCTTGTCCTTTGGCTCCATCATGGATCCAATGAACTCTACGCACCCGATCAATCCATACCCAAAGAGGAAAGAGTCAGAGGTTTTTCTCTCTGTTCTTTGTCTCTCTACCACTGGCAATTGCGGCATAATTCACACCGTTGGGATGGAATCATCTCGCTGGTAGATTCTTGTGGGCGCGACGATAGAGGAATTTGATTTCCCGTGATCGATCGTCTAAGATAAAAAGATCGAAGCTGGGAAGGAGAAGATATGGACAAGGAACAAGTTGTGTTAGAAAACACGCTTAAACAGATCAAAAAGACACATGGCGAAGGGTCAATAATGTGGTTGGGCGATGGGGCAGCGACCCTCGCTGTCAAGACGATCACGAGCGGGTCGCTTGCACTGGATATCGCGCTCGGAGTCGGTGGGATTCCCTGCGGTCGAATCACAGAGATCTATGGAAGTGAAGGAAGCGGTAAGACTACCCTTGCTTTGCACATGCTCGCGGAGGCGCAAAAAAAGGGCGGAACAGCCGCATTCATCGATGCGGAACATGCACTTGATCCGACCTATGCACGCGCTATCGGGGTCGATATCGACCATCTCCTCCTTGCGCAGCCGAATTCAGGAGAACAAGCGCTGGAAATAGTTGAGCAACTTACGCGCAGTGGAGCGATCGATATTATCGTCATCGATTCTGTCGCGGCGTTGGTTCCGATTGCTGAGATCGAAGGACAGATGGGAGACACTCAAGTTGGTCTGCAAGCACGGCTGATGTCGCAGGCGATGCGGAAATTGGCGAGTGTAATCTCTCAAACACGCACAATCGTTGTTTTTATCAACCAGATCCGCACGATGATCAGCGCCAGCCGGTTCGGACCTTCCACCACTACCTCAGGCGGAAGAGCGCTCAAATTTTACTCCTCGGTGCGCCTCAACATCTGGAACGAAGGAAAGATCGACGAGGGCACAGATAGAATCGGCACCCGTGTAAAAGTGAGAGTGGTAAAGAATAAGGTTGCTCCACCGTTCAAAGAGGCACAGTTTGACATCATATTCGGCAAAGGGATCGTAAAAGAACGTGATTTGATCAATGTCAGCGATAAGATGGGACTGGTTTCCCGCAGCGGATCGTGGTATTCCTTTGAGGAAACACGGCTTGGACAGGGTCTGACAAATAGTTCTCGCTTCCTGCAAGAGAACCCAAAGATCGCTGCTAAGCTCGAACAATTGGTACGGGAAAAGACTGGTCTTTCTCCCACGGCAACGGAGAATAGTTCTCGCAAGGAGCAAAAAGATCCTGCAAAAGCGTGATCCTTGGGATTACCTGGCAATCCTGTTACGCCACCGCCTGCGCAGTAAGGCAGAGGCACGGGAACGACTCTGCCGGCAAGGGTACGGCGAAGAAGAAGTCTCCGCGGTGATTAAACGGGCTGCCGAGGAACGACTGATTGATGATCGCCGCTTCGCGCGGTTATGGGTGGAAGAGAAATTAGCGCATAATCCTCTTTCACGCCGGGCGCTGGCAGCACAGCTCGACGAGAAAGGAATACCTACCGAGATCAGCGATGCAATGTTGAGCGAGCTCTATCCACAGGCACTGGAAGAACAACTTATTAGCCGGCTGATTAGCGAGAGACTGCCGCGCTATCAGGGATTATCAACTGAGCAGGCAGAACGACGTCTGATTAATTTTCTCCTGCGACGCGGTTTCTCACCGGCGACTGTAAAGGAGAAAGTGCGGCGGCTGGTCAGCGAATTTTATGGTTGAAAGCAGGTTCGAATCAAGATAAGACCGCGGCATGAAGCGAAAGAATGTACGGGCAGAGAGTGAAAAAGAGCGAGCAGCCAAAGCGTGCAAAACCAAAATAAAAACCCATAAGCTCTGCCTGTACCTGCTTGCCACGTGGGCGGCGCTGGTAGGCGCAAAGATGTCACTGTGACTGAACGATTATATGACTATACGGATCGGAATAGGAATAGATTTTCACCGGTTGACACCAGGCAGAGCGCTCATCATCGGCGGAGTGCAGATACCCTATCCAACCGGCCTGGCTGGACATTCTGATGCCGATGTCCTGATCCATTCGATTTGTGATGGATTACTTGGCGCTGCCGGCCTGGGTGATATCGGTCATCATTTCCCTTCCTCTGACGAGCGCTATCACAATATTTCGAGCCTCATCCTTCTCCGTCATGTCGCAACACTTATTGCTGCAAAAGGATATTCCGTCGTCAATATTGATTGCTGTATCATCGCTGAAAAGCCGCAGCTCGCTTCGTATTTTGACGAGATGAAGGCCCAGGTTGCTCCTATCGTCAACGTTACGCCGGAGATGATCAATATCAAGGCGACGACATCCGAGGGGATGGGCGCGTTGGGACGACAGGAAGGAATCGCTGCTCACAGCGTCTGTCTCATCGAAAGAAGAACCGCATAATATCGCTGTAAGTGATGAGGAGGATCAACGCGAGCAGGAGAATAAATCCACCGGTATGAATCAGACTTTCTATCCGAGGGGGGAATGGTCTCCTTGCCCCGATCTCATAGAGCGCGAATAGAGCGCGACTGCCGTCCAATGCCGGGAATGGAATCAGATTAAACAATCCCAGGCTCAAACTGAGCAGCGCCAGAAACTTGAAGAATACACGTGGCCCAGCGCGTATACCCTCTCCTACCATGTGGGCGATCCCTATCGGGCCGGTAACTGCTGCGTCGAGCGGCACCTCTCTGGTAATGATCATACGGATAGAACTATAAATGAGTCCAATAAATTCTCCCAGTTGTTCCACTCCAGTGGAAATTCCGCAGAAAAACCCGAAGCGGCGGTAACTGACTGGCAGCGTCTCGACCGTTATGCCGGCAAAGATATCCTCAGGCGCCACGCCAGTGGTCGCAAGGACTATCTCCATCTCTATCTCTTCGCGGAGCACAGTCAGATTAATCGTATTAGCGGGGAGTATCTGTCTAACATGAAACAAAGCAAGCGTCATCCCTTCTATGCTTTCTTCTTCCACAGCGATGATTCGATCGCCTGCCCTTACGCCTTCACGGAATAAGAATGATCCCTCTGCTAAATTGAGAATATGATTTGTAAGTGGCTGTCCGATAAATATCCCGACGACGTAGCGCTCTCTCTCCGGGTCAAACCGGGGGCGAATTGAGTACGATAAGATTTCGCCATCCCGTCGGATGAGAAAATCGATCTCCTCTCCTTTGCTTGCGGCAATAACTTGTGTTAAATCATGCCAGCTGTAGATCGGTACACCGGCGAGCGATATGATCGTATCGCCGCGTTGTAACTGGCCGTGAGCAGGGGTGTTGGGGATTGTTCCGGGTAGTCTCTGGTAAGGGATACCGGTAATCCAGAGCAGAGAGATAAAAATCAATAAAGTGACCAGGATATTAGCGATTGGCCCTGCCAAACTGATCAGCAATTTAACGTGGCCCGGCTGTGAAGTCAACAATCTCTCGCGTGGAATCGATGAGTCGACTTCTGTCAATATGACATCCTCGCCGGCTATCCGCACGTAACCCCCCAACGGGAGAAGACGGAGCGAATAGAGCGTTTCACCGAAGCGACGCGCAATAAGTTTTGGTCCGAATCCGATTGCAAACTCATCCACATATACCTTAAATCTCTTGGCAACGAGAAAATGGCCCAATTCGTGGAGACCGACCAACAGGAGAATCGTTATCGCAAAAACCAATAAGGTCATTATTTTATATCCTTTATCTCTATCTTCAGTACCCGTTTTGTCGCTGCGGTGATCTTTACCTCGTCAGCGAGCCGGATTCCTGTTACCCAGATTATCCGCTCTGCATCGCAGAGGAGTGGTGTGTGCAGCCGCTCTGCAAAAGGAACATGTTCGTCGATAAAAAAATCTTTTAACCGTTTCTCCGCCGCCATTCCCAACGGTCTAAAGCAGTCACCTGGTCGGCGATTACGGAGTGAGAATGGTGGCGTAATACAATCAAAATCAACATATTCCGTCTTCGCCGGCGCACTGCATATCATTGCCAATGTCGGTTTGGTTTCTGTAACCGACAAAGTAAGAGTGATACCTAAATCCGCCAATTTATTATTACCAACAACGATAGTATAGTCGAAAATTTGCTCTCTGTCCACAGAGACAGAAGCATTACTGCATCCTTGCAGAAGGAATTTGAGCGTATCACCCTCTTTTAACGCCGTAACTTGGGGAAGGTTGAGTTCCCAGCGATTAGAACCTTTACTGATTAAATCGATCAAGCTGTTGATATGGACAAATTCGATATCTTTCAACGAGTTACGCAGCTCATATAGCGCACCACGAAGGAGCAGCGATAGCAGAGACGAATCTAAACTACGAATCACGGCAAGATCGAGTGAAATTGTCTGCTGTGATTTGCTCTTTATGACCAGCGGTAAATACTGGTCGGTAAGGTGAGTCAGTGAGTCATTTGCTTGCGTAATGAGGATCTCTGTCCGCTTAATCGTCTCTCTGATGCGCGGATTATAGATAGTAAGAAGAGGTAAGAGTTCATGGCGAATTCGATTGCGCAGACAGGCAAGTTCGACGTTTGTATGGTCTTCGCGCCACTGCAGGTTTTCTTGCGCGGCAAAAGCCTTTACCATTGCGTGTGTACAGGCAATCAACGGACGAATATAGGGAAACCGGACCGGCGGGATCCCGCTCAACCCGGAAAGACCACTGCCGCGGATAAGATGCATGAGAAAAGTCTCCACCGAATCGTCTAAAGTATGGCCGAGCGCCACTTTGGCTGCTTGCAATTGCCGAGCAGTCTGGGCGAGGAAACGGTACCGGGCGATCCGTGCTCCTTCTTCCAAACTCACGCTTTCGCGGCGGCACAGTGCACGGACATCGCATCGACCTGCAATCACTTCCAACCCGCGAGCTCGCGCAAGTTCTTCGACAAACTGGGCATCAGCAGCAGAAGTATCTCCGCGGAGTTGATGATCAAGATGAGCAACTGCCAGATTAATTCCCAGACGATCTCGTAATAAGAGAAGCAACTCAAGGAGAACGACTGAATCGCTCCCGCCTGAAACAGCCACTAAAACCAGCTCTTTGCGATCGACCATTGAATAGTCCGCGATTGTAATTGCGACTTGATTGATCAGTGAATGGACCGAGGTTCGACATTCAAACGTCACTTTACACTCCTGGACTGGCGACTCCTTAAAGTCGGAACATTTATCTGTATCAAGTATAGGCCTGCAATAGTTAACTGTCAAGCGCCGGTCTGAACATCCTGCTCACCGTCACATTAGAGGCAGTCAGAGAAAGCGGGACTGTTGCCCGCTTGGTCACCTCTTATACCTCACAAATCAAGCCCCAAAAGTCGAGCTAGTTCCGCTTCCGTAACCTGTTTGCTTCCCATCTGATGGAAGATACGTGACAGTGCATCAGAAAACTTCTCATTAACCAAAGAGATACACACTGCATCCTCCTGGCCTACAAGCCAGAAAGCAAACCAGTCGTCCCCTAACCCCATGCGACCAGAATAATTAGGTGGCGACGGCGTTAGCCGAAAACGACCACCCGTGCGTTCTTCACTTTCCTTCAGTGTCGCGAGTGCTTCTCTCACCCGGGGGCGTTCTTTCGGATGCTTTGCTACCTCGTCCTTAGTTGACTGAGGATCGAAGAAGAGCAAGAACTGCCTGGCCGAGTCTTTCTCTACCAATTGAATCCACTCTGATAACGCATCGTAGTATTCTTTTTCATAGAACACGGCTTCACGTGGACCAAAAAGCAAACAGGGCGTTCGTTCAAATAGAAACAATCGTCGTTTCGCTGACTTAACAATGCGCGTGCTAAGCTCGTACAGTTCCTGCTTCGTATGTGTCGTCATTGGTTCACGAGCCAGCATTCGACTTATCTCTGCGATGATGCCTTCCTTCATCCGTTTCTTTAGGTCTCCCAGTGTATCATAATGCACGTAAAAAGGGATGTAGGGGGCACTTTCTCCCCAATCTGCTCCGTCAGTGCCCTGAATACCATGGAGGAATTTAAGAAGAGCTTTATCTCTTTCCTCCCCGGAATGAAGTGTTTTCACGAAGATAAGTATGGGGCTGTTATTAGAAAGGGCCTCGTTAAACTCCCGTTCCACCGCTGAACGCAGTGTTTTCCATAAAATCAGAACAAATATGTCACAGTTCTTGACTTCGTCAATGTATGCGTCCTCGACGTCTTTGCTCATAGCCGGCAATCCTTCAAACATAACTGGTTCTAACTGTAACTCCAGGATCGCTATCTTGGCTATTTCCCTATCATACTCAAGCTCCCGCATTCTTTGGGAAGAACTAACAAATACCTTAAGCTTACTCATCAGTATCACCCTCCTTGCAGTAGTATCGCTAAGAATTTCTGTGGATGTAAATATTCAGTCAACCCGTTCCCTGTAGTCGGGCTCGTCTCTGAGCCCGACAAGAATGGAACGTCTAAGTTGCACTTTTTCGGGGTCAGGGACGACCCCGAATACCTGATATCCTTGCAGTAGTATCGCTAAGAATCTCTGTGGATCAAATATTGTGCCCATTCCAAGAGCAGTTGTCTATGCTGCAAGTTCGGCACGCGGTCCAGGCAAAGGGCAGCATCTGCCACGTAGGACTCTGCCAGCTCCTGAGCACGAACTACTCCGCCTATCTTTATTATTAAATCGGTGGCTTGGGTGATCTCCGCTGGTGTCGCCGATGCATTGCCCGCGGTGCTCATCAGAACGGTCCGTTCTTTCTCGTTCGCATTGACCAGGGCATGATATAATATTACAGTCATTTTGCCTTCCCTTAGATCGGAACCTACAGATTTGCCAAGAATCTCT
>CAYSQQ010000028.1:0-10334 GCA_964433275.1 uncultured Thermotogae bacterium | reverse complement strand
AGGAACTACAGAACGAGGAGTTCCACTACATCACCGCGAGCACCAAACCACAGATCGAAAACAAGACGGTGGAAGATCCGATACAGAAAACCTCCCCTAAGTATGTTCTGCATAGCTCTTCGACGTTTCATACGGGGAATGGATCTATCAGGTACTCGGTAGCCACCAACCGTAGGGGTAATTCCTTGTGGTTGCCCGTCTTTCTTTCGCGCGGGTATCTATGGTAAGGAAGATTTGCTTCGTTTGCGATGGATGAATGTTATCAGTTAGCGGGTGCGCGGTATGTGGGTTTATTCCACAAAGAGCACGAAGAGTAATGTGATGCCGCAGTGGAAATTTTGACGAAATGATCAATTTTAACCAAAGATTATCTTGCAAAACCCAATAATCTATAGTAATCTAATTGCCAGTTTGCGTAACCAATGAATCAGCGTAATCCTGTGGGATAAGGATTGACACAAAAAACTGTTTTCTACTAAAAAGGAGTGTCAGAAGAGATGGGTTTGTTTATTGCCATACCAGCGGTCATAGCAGTATTCGCCATTGTAGGCGCAGCCAGTTTTAATCGATATGTTGTCCGTCAGGACGCCGGAACACCACGGATGAAAGAACTACAGGGGTACATTCGCCGTGGTGCGTGGACTTTTATGGTCGAAGAGTCGAAGGTGATGGGTATTGCGATGCTGATCATCGGTGCGATATTATGGATCCTCTTTGCGTGGGATATCGCAGTTGCATTCTGGATAGGCTCGCTCTTTGCCATGTCAGCCGGGTTTATTGGAATGAATGCAGCTACGCACGCCAATGTGCGCACAGCCAACGCTGCGAAACGATCATTCAAAGAGGCGCTTAACATTGCTTTCTCCGGTGGGAGCGTAATGGGATTGGCAGTAGCAGGGTTAGCGTTAGGAGGACTCCTCCTCGTTTTTCTGTTGTTTCAACACCATCTTAATCCAGAGACTATCCATATTGAAACTCGATATCTGTTCGGATTAGAAGGGGCGGGAGTCAACTTTATCCGTATTGCGCTCCTGATCAGCGCCTATTCGATGGGCGCATCGCTGGTCGCCTTGTTTGACCGTGTCGGCGGTGGTGTATATACCAAAGCTGCAGACATGGCCGCTGATCTTGTGGGCAAGGTTGAGGAGGGAATTCCGGAAGATGACCCGCGTAACCCGGCGACGATCGCCGATAACGTTGGCGACAATGTTGGCGATGTAGCTGGTCTCGGCGCCGATTTACTAGAATCGTTCGTCGGGGCGATTATCTCGATAATTATTATTTCCGTCTATATCTTTGTTGGTCGTTACAATCCACCGCTGCAACCGCTGCTTGCACAACTGGGATTGGCTGATGGGATTTACGGCGCCACCTATTGGTGGTTCGTCTTTCTGCCAGTCTTAATTGTAGCGGGCGGAATTGTCGCTTGTATCTGTGGAATCCTTTATATCCGGTTCAACCGTCGTCCGGAAGAGAAGCAACCGACAGTATTGATGAACGGCACCCGCCTCGCCGCGCTCTTTACCGTGTTGACGACCTTTCTCATCACATGGCTCAGCCCGCTGAGTATGATGCCGTTCTACACGGTGCTGTTGGGAATCGTCGCCGGAGTAGCAATCGGCTTCTTCTCTGAATACTATACCTCAGCCAAGTACAAGTCTGTCCAGATGCTGGCCAAAGTGAACCAGACTGGTCCGGCAATCGGAGTAACCGAGGGGATGGCAATAGGAATGCTAAGCACCTTCTTGCCTATTATCGTGATTGCGGCAGCCATTCTTATCTCTTACCATATCGGAGGGTTGATTGGCATTGCTTACGGAGCGCTCGGTATGCTCTCTTTCGTCGCGATGACCGTTGCGGTTGATAGTTACGGACCGATTGCCGATAATGCAGGTGGAATTGCCACTATGGCGAAGATGGACCCTGAGGTACGCACCCGAACCGATCACTTGGACTCAATCGGCAACACTACTGCGGCGATCGGTAAAGGTTTTGCGATTGGTTCTGCGGTTTTTGCTTCATTGGGGCTGATAGCTGCTTTTCTCTGGGCAGCTGTCGATCATGCTGACCGGGTATTGCCACCACAATTGCCGCTACTCGGACAGATCGCCGCTGATCTATCGCCAACTGGTTATCCGATCGAAGTGGCGGCATTCGTCCTTGCCGGGTTGATTCTCGGAGCGATGATCCCTTATGTCTTCTCATCACTACTGATCCGTGCTGTCGGCAGAACAGCAAACACGCTCGTTATGGAGATACGCCGTCAATTTTCCAGTAATCCGAAGATACTGAGCGGCGATGAAACACCGGATTATCAGCGGTGCATCAGCATCACTGCCCACGGCGGACTGCGCCAGATGGTCCTTCCGTCGGTAATGGCAGTAGTAACTCCGATCATTTTCGGATTGATTTTCGGCCGCTTTGCATTAGGGGGATTCTTGGTGGGAGCGCTCGTTTCTTGTGCGCAACTGGCGCTATACTGCGCCAACTCTGGCGGAGCGATGGATAACGCGAAGAAATACATCGAAGAAGGCCATTACGGCGGTCCCGGGTCAGAAGCGCACGCAGCCAGCGTTATTGGAGATACAGTCGGCGATCCACTCAAAGATACAGTCGGACCATCGCTTGACATTCTCATCAAACTGATGTCGGTCATATCGCTTGTCTTTGCCTCTTTATTCCCGATAACACCGATCTTCATGTAACGACAGGACGTGGGGGGGAATATTTCCGCAATGCCAGCCACAATAGATGCGGCTCTTCGACGTTTCGTCTGGTGAACGGATCTATCTGATACTCGGGGTCGTCCCCGACTCCGGCTACCGAGTCACCGGCCGTAGGAGGAGCAATCCCGTGTGGTTGCCCGTCTTTCTTTCTTGCCGTCTTGAGGAGGGAAAAATGGATAATAAACGACCGGCAGTAGCTTATTTCTGTATGGAATATGGTCTTCACACGGATTTCAAAATCTATGCTGGCGGATTGGGAATTTTAGCGGGTGATCATCTAAAAGCCGCCCACGACCAAGATGCACCGCTTGTCGGGATCGGTCTTCTGCAGCGCGTTGGAAGTCCGAATTTTACCTCTGAAGACTATCAAGTTTTGTCATCATCATCATTGGATAATTCTATTACTGTTACTCCCTCGCCTCCTGCCTGTGGAAGTGAGGAATAGAAGGTTTTGACAAAAGAACAGGCAGAGAGGAATTGACGAATCTCTTTTCGTAGTGTGCCGCTCCCTTTGCCATGGAGAATACGAGCGCTGCTGATATCGGCCAGTAATAACCGCTCAATAAAGGTTTCTGTTTTTCGTAATGCGTCACGGACCGTCATTCCCCGTACATTAAGCTCCAGGTTCACATGGTTGATATGCGGCTGGTGAAACAGCGCCGGTTTTTTACTTGTTTTGTGCGATTTTTTGGGAGGGAAAAGGTCATCTAATTCGGTATAAAAACGGATGCCATCTACCAACACTCCTATCTTCTTCCCTGATGGAAACTCAATGATCCGTCCGTCTCTGCTGATGCTATTGATATGGACGAGTTGACCGACGGTGATTTTCTGCAGTGGGGGGCTGCTTGTTTTACCCGCTTGTTGTTTGTCAAAAGCAGCGGTCTCTGTATGCAGCTTCGCGCGTAGATCAGCGATTTCATTATAGGTTGTGGCCAGTTGGGGGCGTGTTTGTGGAGAGGAGTGACTGAGACTGGCTAAAGTCTCCTCCACCTGGCGTTGGCTGTCGCGTAAAAAGGAATCGAGCTTGCGGATACGTAGCGATAGCGCTTCTTCTTTTCTCTCTTCAAAGGCAGTGAGGAGCGCAGTATATTTCTCTTTCAGCGCTTCTGCCTCTTTCAGCTGGTGCACGGCACGGTCTTTATACTCGTTTATCACCCTTTTATTACGTTCTAACTCTGCCAGGATATCCTCAGCGCGAATCTCTCCTTGTGAGAGAGATTTCTTTGCCCGCTCGATCAAACGAGCGCTTAACCCAAGCTGGCTGGCAATAATAAAGGCGCTGCTTCTGCCCGCCGTCCCTTCAATGACGCGGAAAGTGGGAGAGAGTGTGGTGTGATCAAACTCCATCGCAGCGGGTTTGATCGCTGGGTGCTTGATCGCAAAATACTTCAGTGGTGTAAGATGAGTGGAGATAACGACGAAAGCTCCCTTTTCCAGAAGGTCTTCCATGATTGCCAATCCCAGCGCAGCTCCCTCCTGAGGGTCGGTACCGGCTCCCAGCTCATCGAGCAGGAGGAGAGAAGATGAATCAGCTTCTTTGATGATCTCGATAATATTCTTCACGTGACCGGAAAAAGTGGATAGATTCTGTTCGATCGATTGTTCATCTCCGATGTCGGTATATATCTTATCGACGATCGGAAAGGCGCTATCTGCCGATGCGGGGATAGGAATCCCTGTTTGAACCATCAAGAGGAGCAGACCGATTGTCTTTAATGTGACCGTCTTTCCCCCGGTGTTAGGGCCGGTGATTACCACCATCTGCTTCCCGTTGCCCAAGCTGAGCGAGATCGGTACGACTTTGTCTCGCGGAAGAAGAGGATGACGGCCTTCAATCAGCGTCAGGGAGAGTGAGCCGATCCGGGGGAATGAGCAACGGTGAGCAATTGCATAACTGGCGCGGGCAAAGAGAGAGTCAATATGTGCGAGGTATATCTGATTGCGTATCAGCAAGCCTTGTTCCGCCTTAAATGCCGCTGTCAGCTGGCGCAGGATTCGCATTCGTTCTGAACGAATAGAGCTCTCTATCTCTGCGATAGCATTATTCTCTCCTACCACAGCAGCCGGCTCGGCATACAAAGTTTGTCCTGTAGCTGACCTGTCGTGAACAACGAATTCCATCGCCCCTACGGCCCCGCTTTTGATCGGTATCACCAAACGCCCTGATCGTCGCGTGATTACTGATTCGCTAATTAACTCTGGAGAGCGGTTAATCAACGCATGCAGTCGGCGTTCGATGCTTGCTTCTGTCGCTTGCCGCTTATCTGTGAGCTGCTTGAGGAGAGAAGAGGCATCAGGACGGAGACCGCCGCGTTCATCGATCGTGCGAGTAATAAAGTTTTCCAGTCTGTCAGGGAAGGAGAGTCTATTTACGATTCTTCGCAGCGCAGGGAATTCCTCAAGATCATCAATCTGTGCACGGATACGTCGGACCGCTGATAACATCTCTTTTACGATGACAAAAGCCTTCGGAGCAAGACTCGTCTGTTCTGTGGCCTGCTTGAGCAGAGGGCGGAGATCGTGGATTCCTGTTAATGAGAAGGATCGTCGGCTTGTCAATAACGCGATCACCTCCTCTACTTGCGCAATCTCGGTTTCCAATTGCTCGCGATCATTCGTCGGTACAAATTGATCGATCGCATCAGCTCCGAGACGGGAAGAGGCAAATCTTGCAACGATCTCCTTTATTTTGTGGAACTGGAGATCATTGAATGTCCTTTTCGATCCTATTGTCATGTTGTTAGTTAACTCCAAAGGGACAAATGGCGCATAGAGCCTCGACATAAAGCGCAAAATCTATCGGAAAACGGGTGGTTTTCGGCATAAATGGTCCAAAGATTTATTGGCTGTTCGGTCAATTAAATTCCTGTTTATTTAATTTAAAATTCGATCCCTTTACGCGCTGGAACACCTTTGGTAAACGGATGTTTGACTTCCGTAATATTGCTTACTAAATCGGCAATGTCAATCAGCTCTTGCCGTGCATCTCGACCCGTTAAAACTACTTCTACACCTTCCTTGCGTTGTTTAAGCAATTCCAGAACAACAGGGAGCGCTGCCAGACCGACCTTCAATACAACATTGATCTCATCGAGGATTACCAGGTCGTGCTCTCCATCAGCAAGCACTTGCCGTGCTCGCGTTAACCCCTTGTCGATTATCCGTTGATCTTCAACGCTGATCTTCTTCGGATTAACAAAATGCGGTAATCCAAATTGTTCTACGGTGAACTGTGATAATCGCTCTATCGAGGTTATTTCACCATACGGGGGGAAATTATCTCCACCTTTTAAGAACTGGATCATATGGACGCGCAAACCTTGTCCGACAGCACGAATGCCCAATCCGATCGCTGCCGTCGTCTTTCCTTTTCCGTTACCAGTGTAAATTTGTATTAGCCCTGTACGTGGGTGCATATATAAAACCAACCTCTTTGTTTTGATACAATTATCTATTTGCAGTCACAAAAGCACTCAGGATTCTTTTTGTTTATCGGTTATTTGTTATTTGTTATAGCCTTCCTCCCCCATTTACCTCTGACCTCTTCCGCTGTGATGAAATAGTTACTGGTAAATATTGCCATAAAGGCTTTCGATGGACAAGCAGTGACGTAACAACGATTGGTGGGCAGAAGCAAGACAATTTGGTATAATGAATAGAGAAAACAAAGAGGAGATGCTACGGTGAATCGTTTTATAGAGGGAGGTAATGCTATTGCAAATCCATGAACTGATTATTGATAATGCGGTGCTAAATGATCTTAAAGCGCCAACAAAAACTGAAGCGATACAAGAGCTGGTTTCTGCTCTACAGGCTGCAAATCGATTATCTCAACCGGCGAGCGTGGTGGCTGACGACCTGGCAGCACGGGAGAGAGCAGGGGCGACAGGTGTTGTCGGCGGCGTCGCTCTATCGCATGTCTGTACGTCCGGGGTGCATCAACCCGTACTCGCGTTTGGCCGCAGTCGAGCGCCAATCGATTTCGGCGCTGTAGACGGGGAACAAGCCAACATGGTCTTCCTCCTGTTGGGACCGACAGCAGGTGAGAACCTCCATCTGAAAATCATCGCCCGTATCACCCATTTACTCTCTTGTCCTGATTTTCAGTCTAGTTTATTGACTGTTACTTCGCCACAAGCTTTGCACTCTCTATTCCAACGAAGCGAAGCAGAACTAGGAGAGATCGAAACTCCAGCAGAACTTCCTTCAATATGCGTTGCCGGCGCCGGCAACGGCGGAATGGCAATGGCGGCCCATCTATCACTATTGGGTTGTCGTGTCAGTATTTTTAACAGGAGCAAAGACCGGATTCGAGCGATACAATGGAATAATGGGATTCATGTCAGTGGCAAAGTCGAAGGATTCGCCAAGGTGAATACCGTCACTACAGACGCCGGTGAAGCATTGGCTGGAACCGATATTGTAATGATAGTCATTCCGGCGACCGGACACCGGGACATGGTGCGATTGCTCGGTCCGCACTTCGCTGATGGGCAGATCGTCATACTCAACCCCGGACGTACCGGCGGCGTGCTGGAGTTCGTTCAAACGTTGCGCCAGATAAAGGTTTCTACCCAGGTGTTCATTGCCGAGGCGCAGAGTTTGATCTATGCTGCGCGCGTGGTCGATCCGGGGCAAGTTCATATCTTTGAAATCAAGAACTCTGTTCCCATCGCTACCCTACCTGCTTACTACATTCCCGATATTTTAACAGTGGTGAGAAAAGTTTTCCCGCAGTTCATTCCGGGAGATAACGTGTTAAAGACGAGTTTGAACAACATCGGTTCGGTTTTTCACCCTGTGCTGGCTATTCTCAACGCTGCGTGGATCGAGGATGCGCACGGGGAATTCGAATTTTATCATCAAGGCGCCAGTCGGGCAGTAACGCGTATTTTAGAAGAGTTGGATGCCGAACGAGTAGCAGTGGCAGCAGCGCTCGGTGTGCAAGCGATGACGGCGAAAGAGTGGCTTTATTCTGCCTACGGAGCGACCGGTTATGATCTATACGGGGCGCTGCAGGCGAATAGCGCCTATAGCGGAATAAAGGCTCCTAATCGTCTTGACCATCGTTATATAACGGAAGATGTACCGATGAGTCTCGTTCCGCTGGCAGCATTTGGGGAGCAATTAAAAATACCTGTGCCGACTATCAAAGCGTTTATCCATATTGCCAGCGTGCTCCATAAACGTGATTACTGGGCTGAGGGGCGTACGATCGATCGTCTGGGTCTGAAAGGGCTCACCGTGCCACAGATTCGCCTGTTAGCGGTCAAAGGAGAGATCGAGTGAGTAAGGGGGGGATTATCGGCGCAGCCATCGGTACATGTATTCATACCGCCGGCATCCTCAATTTTCTTCGCCTCGCAGCAAAGTTAGGCTACAAAACGGAGTTTCTCGGCGCAGCTATGCCGGTGAAGAAGTTCATTGATGCTGTAGTGGAATATCGACCTGATATTGCAGCAATAAGTTATCGGTTGACTCCCCAAGCAGCACAAGCGCTGTTCGATGAGCTTAAAAAAGAGATCCATAACTACCAGTTGACCGATATTCGTTTTCTATTTGGCGGCACGCCGCCAGTAGCAGAGATCGCCGCGCAAAGCGGTCTCTTTGACCAAGTCTTCTCCGGAAAGGAATCACTACAGACAGTTATCGACTTATTACAGCAACAGAGCAGCATTGCGACAGCAAAAGAGATTGCGCATACCCTTGTGGCGCGTATTGAGCAGATGAGACCAACCCCCCTGTTGAGACACCACTTGGGATTGGAGACAGTGAAACAGACCGCTCGTCATGCGGGGGCGATTGCTCTGTCGGAAGAACTGGACATATTGAGCATTGCTCCGGATCAGAATGCACAACAATATTTCTTTCGTCCGCAGGAGATGCCGCAGCACGGCCATGGCGCAGGTGGAGTTCCAATACGCACCCCCCAGGATATGCGAACTATTTATGAAGCGACGCGGTGCGGTAATTTCCCCCTTTTGCGGTGTTATGCCGGAACAGAAGATCTTCTGCAATGGGCGGCGATGAGCGTGGAGACGATCAATATTGCCTGGGGCGCAATTCCGCTGTTTTGGTACAGTGACTTGGATAAACGCTCTACTCGTCCGCTTGTGGAAGCGATCAAAGAGAATCAACAGACGATTTACTGGTACGGCGAGCAGGGGATCCCGGTAGAGATCAATGATTCTCATCAATGGAGTCTGCGTGATGGACATGATGCTCTTGCTGTTGCGATCGCGTATCTCTCGGCCTATAATGCGCGTGCTTTGGGAGTCAAAGAGTATGTAGCGCAGTATATGCTCAACACACCTCCAGATATGAGCCCGGCGATGGATTTGGCCAAAATGTCGGCTAAAATAGAGTTGATTGAGAGCCTTCATAATGACCGATTCACTTCTTTCCGGGAAATTCGCACTGGATTACGCGGCTTGATGCCGGATCCCGACCGTGCGCGCGGGTATCTGGCGGCGTCGCTCACAATCGGAATGGCGCTGCGCCCGCATATCATCCATGTAGTAGGTTATTGCGAGGCTGAACATGCAGCCACAGCCGATGTAATCATCGAAAGCTGTCGCATTACGCGTGGAGCGATCCACCTTGCCTTATCTGGACTTGCGGATGTGCAAGCTGATCATGCAATCATCGACCGTAAGAAGCAGCTCATCGAAGAGGCCCAGCTGATTATCGCTGCTATCTGTAATTTGGGAGACAAGAAGAGTATAGATCCCCTCACTGATCCGCATGTTCTCACACAAGCGGTACAACGGGGCATCCTGGACGCTCCTCATCTACGTGGATTTAGTGTTGCCCTCGGGCAGATTGTGACGATGCCCATTAACGGCTGCTATGTTGTGGTTGATGTTGCGACTGGTAAATCAGTAACAGAGAAAGAGCGGCTGGCAAAGCTGCAGTTATAGTGATTTTAGGGGGAAAACATACTATTGGGGCTTATTTACCGGGAGATACAACGGTTATATGGCTATGGAATCATATCTGAGATTACAATTGCTCTTTTTGCTTACGCAAGCACGACTTGGACGGCGGCGCCTCGCCAAGTTGACAGGATTTCCAGAGTTAACCGTACGGCGTGAATTGGAACGACTTCGCGAGCAAAGAATAATCGATTTCAGTAAAGCGGGGGCGCTGCTGACCGACAGCGGCAAAGAGCAATATAGATCATCCTTGGCCGCTATCGGAGGGGTGACGGATATTTCTCTGCAGGAGCTGGTGCTCGATCGATACAGTGTTGCAGCGATACTTCATACAAAAGAGATAAAATCCACCTGGCAATACCGCGATTTGGCGATCAAAGAAGGCGCGACTGCTGTTCTCTTTATTCGATGCGGCAGAAAAGGACTGTACTTTGTTGATTCTCTCGACAAGCTGGCAAAGAAAAATCCGCGTGACAGTGAGACGATTGCTGCGACCTTTATCTGCTCAGAAGATGATTTGATAATAATTGTCTTTGCCCCTGTAAAGAGAATTGCCGATCGAAGTCTGTGGCGAGTTATCAATGTGATTATCGCTCCGCCAGGATGATCTTTTACCGCCGATAGCTCAATTTCCTTATCGCAAGCTTGCAGCTTTGTTGCGCTCCGGAAT
>CAYSQQ010000027.1:0-10988 GCA_964433275.1 uncultured Thermotogae bacterium | reverse complement strand
ACCTCTTCAGAAGCCGCCCAAAATGGAAATTCCTATCCTTGCAAGGTATAATGGATTTTATCTGTTCATTCTAATGGATAAGGAGAGTGATGGTATGAAACAGAGACTTTATCGCAGCCGGAGCGATGTGCTGTTGGGCGGTGTTTGTGGAGGATTGGGAGACTATTTTGATATTGATTCCAACATCATTCGCCTGGTGTTTATCATACTCACTCTCATGAGCGGTGTTGGGGTACTTCTCTACCTCGCTGGATGGCTCATTGTGCCGCCGCCGCGCGAGGAGACCACCGGGAAGAGAGTGAAGGCGACGGCTCACATTGCTGCAGAAGAGATTGTGGAGAAAGCACAGAGTGTCGGTAAAGAGATTAGTACGGCTGTACGCCGTTCCAATTCCTCCCACGCAGGTGTGTTTCTCGGGATTATTCTGATTCTTTTAGGGTTGGTCTTTCTGATGCATCAGCTGGGTTTAGGCTGGTTTTTCGGGTTGGAATTTGAGCTGTTATGGCCGGTATTACTGATAATTGGCGGAGCTGTGCTCTTGTTACGCCGCCGCAAGTGGAATTGAGATGTCAGAGCGAAAGAACCGCAAGAGACTCTTTCTCCCGTTAATTCTTATCGCTGGGGGGATTGTATTCCTCCTCACTAACTTAGAGATCATTGAGTGGGAAGAGATCTTCCTGTTATGGCCGATTCTATTGATCATTGCAGGAATCATCCTTCTGATACGCTCTCTGACAGCGAAAGGCTGACAACTGCTCTCTAACAGGACTTCATTGGTGTAGTGATCTCTGTGTGCATGCGCGCCCCACGTATTTATCAAGGTCTGACGGCGAAGCACTTAACAGACACCGCTGCTGGTGATACAA
Organism: uncultured Thermotogae bacterium; assembly: GCA_964433275.1. GTDB lineage: Bacteria > Bipolaricaulota > Bipolaricaulia > UBA7950 > UBA7950 > UBA7950. Next base: position 10,122 of record CAYSQQ010000027.1, on the reverse strand, counting down.
TGGGGGGAGTAGTTGATGCAAAGAACATTCAACGGCTCGGGGGGTGTAATAACACGTTAGACTTATTACCCTCCAAGATAGGCTTATTACACCCCCCGAGGGCAGAGCCTTCAGCCAGCCCCGACAATGGTCAGGGCGATGAACTTAAGAAGCACCTGAATTTACTTATGGGGAGTTGTCACTCAAGGCGTCTTGCTCGTCTATCAGCGGCGCACCAGAGCGCGGTTTCTTTTCCATCGCATCGAATTGCAACTCATTGATATTCTGTAACCCAAAGTAGCGGAGAAATTCTTCTGTGATATGGAGCATCAATGTCCGGCCATGTTTTTCAGCGCGAATAAGATTTCGGTTGAGTAATTGCTCCACATGTTTATAGCACTTATTTCCGCGCGTTCTTACTAACTCAGATTGGGTGATGGGTCTATTGCAAGCGATCATTGCCAGTGTACGGAGGACAGGACGGGATATATCTTGATAGGGAGCTAAATAAGCGACTGCATCGAGATATTCTTCTTTTACTTGTAGGAAATAGCTCTGTTCGATCTGCTGCAGCTTGATGCCTCTTTCTGCAGCGCTGAGCTCATTGGCAAGGTCAGAAAGAAGCTCTTCCACATATCGGCGCGATTTTGTTCCGATGATTTTGGCCAGTTCTTTTCGGTGCAGTGGGTTGGCCGTAAGGAATAGCGCCGCTTCTAATAGAGATTTATCGCGTTTTCGCCCTGTTTCTATCATTTTCGCTTAATTCCTCGTCTTTTCTGGCTGGAATTGTAATCAGAATATCACTGAAAAACTCTTCTTGCTCGCATCTGATTAACCCCGCTGTATCAAGATGGAGTACTTCCAGAAACCGCTCGACGCGTTCTGTTTTGTCACCTCGATTGAGAAGACGAAAGAAGCTCAGAATGCTCCTTCCAGAAAGGAATTCTTTGATTTTGGTAAATAAAGAGTTTATCCGTTCATAAACATTTTCGTCTTCTATTTCATAGTCAGCAAAAGGATTATCAATCATCTGTTCGCTCAACCGTGTTGACCTGCGACGGCTAACTGTTATTGCATCGATCAGCGCACGCTTGAGATCTGTCACCCTGACCTGGCGGTGAGGACGTCGCCGCACAGGCATCGTAAATTGCTCTGGTTCAAACGGTGGTTCCCAATCATCCTCTTCTCCTACTGCTTCTTCTACCTCTTCCAGGAGCTTGTCACGATCAACTTTGTGTGTCATATCAAGCGCTTCTGCTTTTATCCGCAGGAGCACCGAACAGGTTACTACCATTCGTCCCGGAATCTCAAAATCAAATTCACGCCGGCTTCTGACATATATGCGATAACGTTCTGCTAATTCACTGATATCGATATTCCACGGATCCATACCCTCAGTCAGTGAAAGTAGAGTTTGCTTCCATCCCGTCTCTGCCAATTCAGCAATAGATATACCAGATGTCGTCTGTTCTTTCATATCAGGGTTCTAATTTCATTTATCGATCAGTTTGGCCTCTATATTACTCTTTTTTAGGGGGTACATTGTCAAAGCTCAAGCGACAGCACTTTGGAAATTCCTTTTCTCATTGTAACTCCATATGCCCGATTGGCATGACGAATTATTTCCTCATTATGGGATACAACGATCACCTGACAGTGGTCCCCGTATCCCTGCAGTAACTTTGCTAATTTGTTGGAGTTAGTCTTATCAAGGGTGGCATCGATCTCGTCGAGGATGAGCAGCGGTCCCGCGAGATATTCCTGCAACGCAAAGATGAACGCCGCCGCAGTCAGTGTCTGCTCTCCTCCGGATAGAGAATCGAGCAGATGGGGTTCTTTGTCAGGCGGATGGGCTCTGATGATTAAGCCGGAGTTGATATTCTCCGGTTCTTCCAGTTCCAATGAGGCGCGACCTCCCTGGAAAAGTTGTTGAAAACTTCGCTCGAAATAAGTAGCGACCTTATCTAAAGCAGCTAAGAATCGCGCTTTTTTTCGTGCTTCGATTTGACCGATCAATAATTCAATTTCATGTTTTTCTTTCTCTAACGTATCGATACGGGCGCAAAAGAGATCATACTCGGCTTGATAACGATCATACTCTTCAATAGCACGCATATTAATCGGTTCGAGTTGCAGGATTCGGCTCTCCGTCTCTGTAAGACGGCGTTGTAACTTATCGAGGGAATCTTCTATGTAACCGGACTCACAACGTCTTTCCGGGCCAAGCGCCTCTAATTCCGCTCGCGCTTCAGCCTCCTGTCGCTGATAACGAGTACGGCTCCTCCGCAAGTTTTCCATCTCCTGGTACACGTGCCGTCGTCGTTCACGCATTCGCTGCAGCTTGTCCCCTTTCTCACCAACAACACCTTTCAGTTGAGTTGTCGATTGTTGCTGTGATTCAAACTGACTCTCTTTTTCAGTGAGGACCAGCGTCAGTTGTTCGATCTCTTGTTGCAGTTTATCTATTTTCTTGTTAAGACGTAATATCTCTTGCCGTTTCTTTACTGTATCAAAACCAGCAGCCGTAGTGGCAGGCGATTGCCCGCCCTTTGCAGTGGCTTTGCGCCAGGGTGATCCACCGCTCATTGCCCCGCCTTTGCTGAGTAAATCGCCTTCTAAAGTCACTATGCGTACACCATCGACATCACGTACTGCCTGCAGGTCTTCAGCAATGATCGTGTCATAGAGCACATATTCGAATGCACGGCGATACTTAGAGTTGAATTCGATTAGATTGATCGCATAATCGATTATCCGCGGCAATTTGAGGGCTTCTGCCGAAGCGAGACTTTTCCGTGTAACGGCAAGCCGATGGAGTGGTAAAATAGTCACGCGGCCCAACTGATTGCGTTTCAAATACTCGATACAGTCGATAGCTGTCTCGCGTGAATCGACGACTAAATCGTTTATATGGCCGCCTAATGCCGTTTCGATTGCCTGCTCAAATCCAGATTGCGGAGTCATCAGCGAAGATATCGTTCCGTATACGCCTCCGCTTTTACGTTCTAGTAATGCTGCCACTGCTCTGCTCCTCCGCGTGGAAATGGAACCAGCGACTTGTGACGCACGCAGACGTTCGATCTCATCGATCGTCTCTCGTAAACTCTTTATCTGCTGGCGGTTGAAATTGATCTCCCCTTGTTTGCGCAGAAGTTCCGATCGTACTTTTTCTACTTCTTTGACTAATGAAATATTACGATCGTCTTCCAGGTTTTCGTGCAATCCTTCTAATTCCCATTCCTGGTTTTCGATTGTCAGGTCGAGATCAGCGACCTCTTTTTCCAGCCTGTCAATCTGATCCGATATAGGAGCAAGTCGCGCGCAGATGGCTTCAAGCTTCTGAGTGAGTTTTTGTCGTTGTAGGTGGAGGATAGATGCTTTTAGCTGTGCTTTTTCATCGGTATATCGTTGGTATTTAAGTGCGGTATTTCGTTCTCTTTCCAGCGCTAACAGCCGGCGGCGGCGTTCAGCCAGGATTATCCGATCGGTGACGAGTCTTCTCTTTACATCCTTTAATTCAATGATCGCCTGTCTCTTCTTTGCGTCATAAGCGCTGATGCCGCAGATTTCATCGATGATTTCGCGTCGTCGTTGTGGGCTCTTCTCGATTACTTGTGTGAGATTACCTTGTGCAATCAACTGGTGGCCATCAGGATCGATCTTTGCCTTCTCCAATATACGATCGATCATCTCACGCGGGCAATTCTTATCCATGAATTGGTAGGATGCGTAACCCTTAGCTACTCGCCGGCCAAGAGCAATCTCCCGCGGTTGATCATCCTTGGGAAAGAACGGCGCGAATAGACCGTCGCTGTTGTCGAGATAGAGAGTTACCTCTGCCATTGAAGACGGCGGGTGGCGCTCACCGCCATTGAAGATCAGTTGTTCCAGCCTCTCCGCGCGCAGAGATGAGGAGCGGCGTCCCATAACAAACCGAATCGCGTCGAACAGATTCGACTTCCCTGATCCGTTTTCGCCGACGATTGCGGTGAGCCCAGCGAAGAAAGGGATTACTGTCTTGCGTGGAAACGACTTAAACCCACTGATCACTACTCTGTTGATCTTTGTCATCGGTTGCCGTTATTTATCCTCGAACCGGCTCAGTCGGATGCTCGGAAGATGGGGCGAGTGTGGGTTAAGTTCTGCTGGAATAACGGGCTCATATCAAACGAGCAACGGCTTGATTCTGAAGCGAAATTCTCGTTTGTTGTTTTGCCGATCGTTGCCGCACTTGCTCCATTATTAGTCAGACTGATTATCCCCCACCTACTAATCCCACAATTACCCCCACGCTGAAGATCAAGGCGATCACAGCGATGAGATTCAATCTTTCCAGTTGTTGATGTAAATCAACGTCGATAGGTATCTCTACTCTTTCCAACGCCGCTAACCGGGTTTCGTGATCCTTCAGTGAAAGTGTAATGCCTTCTAACCTGTCGCGATTAATCATGATTTGAGCTTCGTTCTCTTGGATGGCTATTGTATATCCGTGCAGTATCCCTTCAAATGTCTGCAGGATAATGCGATTCTTGGTAATCTCATGTGACAGAGCATCTATCATTTCCTGAGACGCCTCTGCTCTGACCAGCAATGATGATATAAAGGTTTCCATCGCAGTGAATAGTCGCTGCATCTCTAATATCTCTTGCTCGAAAGAAGGAGCAGAGGCAACTACTCGTTGCTCGTCTTCGTCCGCTTGTGCAATGACAAACCCCGTACTTATGCTGTACGCTAAAACAATAATCAACGTGATAAAAAGTACTCGTTGCATCTTTCTGTCCTCCCTGGTTGTCTCTTTATAGTAGTTTAAGGATAAGAAGAGATTGATGTTATATCCATTACATTGGTTCCCTCTTATGGTGAGGTTTGGGCGATGTATAAGCTGGTAGATTGTCCAGTCTGTTTCAATACCCCAGACAGGAGGGCGCTCCAATTGGCTGAATAGTGATGTCTCATTTAACTGTATCCGCAGCTTGCCAGACCACGTTTTCTACTTCAACTTGCCGTGGTTTGTCGCAATCTGCAGCTACTCTTCCTTCGACCCCTTACGCAGGTTGCGCTTGATGAGGTAGTGAACCTCCCTACTAAAGCGAGCTCTAAGTGACTGACAAGTCGTTCTCTGCCCGGTAGGATCTCGACCTATATCCTCTTTTTCACCTTTTCACCTTTTGGGTGAACGCTTCCTTTAGACGTTCACACTGTGAAGTATAGCATTCTGCCTGAAAGAAAGCAACTTTGTGCCGCTGGGTGCTACCTCCTACGGATGGAGCCAAACTCCTTCGATCTCTTCGTTGCAAGCAGGACATCTTCCGGCACGCAAGTGATTCTCGTTGACAAGCAAGCCGATCCGTTTGATGAGTAACTCATTGCAATTAGGACAACGGGTGGTTTCACCTTGTCCCGGGATGTTACCCGCATAGACATACCGCAATCCCACTTCAAAACCTATTTGTCGGGCTCGCTGGATGGTTTCGATCGGAGTCGGCAGAAGATCGGTCATGCGATATGCGGGGTAAAACCGACTCACATGCCATGGAATCGACTCTGAGATTCCCTTGATTGCTTCGGCAGTCCATCGCATCTCTTCCGCAGAATCATTTACACCGGGAATGATCAGTGTGACAACCTCAACCCATACTCCCATGCTGTGCATTAGACGAATTGTATCGAGCACTGGCCCGAGATTTCCGCCGGAAATCTCCCGATAAAATTTCTCGGAAATCCCTTTTAAATCGATGCAGATACCATCCAAATAAGGGCCAATTATCTCTGTCGCCGTTGCGGTTATGTACCCATTAGAGACAAAGACGTTCTTCAATCCTTCTTCGTGTGCCAGTCGTGCGGTTTCATAGGCATATTCAAAGAAGATAGTCGGCTCAGTATAGGTGTAAGCGATCGTCTTGCATCCCCTTGCCTTGGTCTCAGCAACAATCTCCAACGGTGATCTATCAATGCCGATGATTCGGCCTTCATACTCACGCGGATACTGTGAGATATAATAATTCTGACAATTAAGACAGGTAAAGTTGCAGCCGACTGTGGCAACGGAATAGGAAAGAGAAGCAGGGAGAAAGTGGAAGAACGGCTTCTTCTCAATCGGGTCAATATCGAGCGTAACCGCCTTGCCAAAAACCAAAGAGTACAGAGTTCCGTTACGATTTTCCCGTACCGCACAGATACCCCGTTCTCCTTTTTTAATCACGCAGCGATGGGCGCAGAGCAGGCAACGTACTCTTTCTTTGCTGGCTTTTTCGCATAACATTGCTTCTTTCATCGTGAAACGATCTGATCATATCATGGAGAGGATGATTTGCCAAGGAGGAGGGGTGTTCGTTGGAGTCTTAGCAACTGAATCATTACGACAAGAGCGCCTTTGCCTCTGCTGCTGTTTTACTTAGAATTACAGGTACGATGTCACAGTTAACTCTACACCATATTGAGAAGGTCTTCGGGGCTCAAATTTTATTTCACGACGTCTGCTTGCAGATAGAAAAAGAGGATCGAATCGCGTTAGTCGGCGCCAATGGAGTAGGAAAATCAACTTTGCTGCGCATTATCGCTGGCAAGGAGAGACCTACGGCAGGGACAGTCAATAAAGCCCGCAATGTCAAAATTACTTATCTGCCACAAACAGCAAGGTTAAAAGGGACAGATACGATCATCTCTACGATGCGTAGTCTCTTTTATCATTTGCGCGCCATAGAGAGAGAACTGCGGCAGTTGGAGGCCGAGATGGAGAGATCTGACCCGGATCTACTTCAGCGTTACGACGAATTACTTATCCAATTCGAAGCAGGAGGTGGGTATGTTTACGAAGCAACTATCCAAGCAGTATTGACCGGTCTTGGCCTGCCCGAATCAACGTGGCAAAGACCGATCGATACCTTAAGCGGTGGGGAACGCTCGCGCGCTGCATTGTCAAAAACGATTTTAGAAGAGCCTGATCTGCTCCTTCTCGATGAACCGAGCAATCATCTTGATTTTGCCGCTCTCGAATGGCTGGAAGAATATCTCTTACGGTTTACCGGCGCAATCATTCTTGTGTCGCATGATCGATATCTGTTGGATAGAGTCGCGGCAAAGACATGGGAGATAGCATTCGGAGAGATTCGCTCTTACCCGGGAAATTACAGTCGGTCACAGGAGCTGCGGGCTGCCGCGCAAACACGAACCCAGAAGGCCTATGACCAGCAGCGTCTTTATATTGCCAAGCAAGAAGAATTTATCCGGCGTAATTTCGCTGGTCAGAAGAGCCGTCAGGCAAAAGATCGGGAAAAGAAACTGGCCCGATTAAAGAGACTTGAGCCACCTCCTCACGCCAAGAATTTAACATTACAGATCCACTCCAGTGCTCCGAGTGGGAAATATGTGATCAAGCTGGATGGACTGGAGGTTGGGTTTGATATTACCAGTCAATCGCTGTTCCGCTGCCCGAACCTCGTTGTATACCGCGGAGAGAAGGTAGCGATCATCGGACCGAATGGCTGTGGAAAGACTACTTTTGCAAAGACGATTCTCGCGGCGATGCCTCCTTTGGCAGGTCTGGTAACGCGTGGTCACAATGTAAGGATTGCTTACTACAGCCAGAGACGAGATGAATTGCGGGGTAATGATACGATTCTTGGTGTAATACTCGCCCGTTCTGATCTTACAGTAGGGCAGGCACACAGCCTTCTCGGTCGGTTTCTTTTTTCCGGTGATACAGTGGAAAAACGGATCAGCGCCCTCTCTGGCGGGGAACGGAGCCGCGTCGCACTTGCCCTTCTTTCTTTGATGGAGGGGAACTTGTTACTGCTCGACGAACCGACGAACCAACTTGATCTGCCGAGTCAGGCGATCTTGCAGCGAGCGCTGATTGACTACCAAGGTACGGTAATCATGGTCTCGCATGACCGCGCATTACTGCGCGCTGTTGCGACGCAAATATGGGATATCCACGACGGGCAGCTGCATGTTTTCGCCGGAGATTACGCTTACTATAAAGAACGCGCCGCGAAAGAGAGAAAGATAAAGACGAGTATTCAGGGAAAGAAGACTGCCGATAGCGCGTCAATAGAGAAAAAGAAAAAAAAACCGCAATCCAGTGGACGCCAACATACAGGGGCGATGATGAAAATCGAGACTGTAATAGCGCAGTTAAATGAAGAGATCACGGAAATCGAAACACAATTGCTTGATACCAGTTATCAGTATGAGTACCAGCGGATCGCTGAATTAGGAACGTGCCACAAAGAGCTAAAAGCTAAATTGAATGAGCAGTATAGGCGCTGGGAAGAACTAATTAATCGTCAGGAAAACAAATGATACCCCGTAACGATCCAGGTTGTCGTCTTTGGATTTTAATCAATTACTTGGTACTATTCATCTACCGCGGTTGGGTGCAAATGTCCTCTGCGCACTGCCCAAGCAACACTATCAACCCAATCGATCAGTAGCGACTTAGTGCCTCGCTGGCGCAATATCAACCAAAGGAGGTTGTATGGCACGTAGTGAGCGGAAAAACGACCCGCCTTTGCCCTGTCATGTGGCAGTGATTATGGATGGCAATGGCCGCTGGGCTGAAGCACGCAAACTTCCGCGTATCGCCGGCCACCAGGCCGGTGTGACAAGAGTGGAAGAACTGATCTGCTTCGCTGGAGGCAAGCTTAATCTTCCCTATTTGACTCTGTTTGCCTTATCAGTGGAAAATTGGCGCCGCCCAAAGAATGAAATCAATTTCCTTATACAACTGCTCGATCAATTCATTGCCAACAAGTTGAAGGAATTCGTTGCCAATAACGTTAAATTGCTCGTCATCGGTGATATTTCTGTTTTTCCTGCGAGCCTGCAGCGAACGATTGAGCATGCTATCGCCTCTACAGCAGGTAATAGTGGGCTTGTCCTCAGCGTAGCGCTTAATTATGGCGGACGACAGGAGATCATCCGCGCTTGCTGTAAAGTCAATGCGGAAATCGCTGTGGGAGCGATCGATCCAGCGAGCCTCAACATGGAGACTTTCCGCTCATATCTATATGCTCCTCATGTTCCTGATCCCGATCTGATCATCAGAACAGGAGGAGAACAGCGAGTAAGTAATTTTCTTATCTGGCAATTGGCGTATGCAGAACTTTATTTTACCGAAACGATGTGGCCTGATTTCACACCGCAGGAATTTCTGCAGGCGATCAGCGATTTCCAAACGAGACGCCGCCGGTTCGGCGCTATAGAGGAGAAGCGGTGAATGTTATTAGACGAATTGCTACTTCAGTGATCCTTATTCCATTGATATTAGGACTCTTATACTTTGCAGCACGTTACGACCTGCAATGGATAATTGGGATAATGCTCATTATGGTAGCACTTCCCGCCGGATCAGAGTATATAAAATTAATGCACAAAATCGATATCAAAGTAGCGCGTTGGGAGTTCTTAGCTGCAATACCGTTTATCATCTTCGCCTATATTATTTTTGACGGTCGGTACGGGGATATCGCGCTCCTGATAGGAATCTCATCCCAAATATTGCGGCACCTCAGGGGAGGTAAGCATCGCCAGGGGCTGGCTGTGATCGCTGCCGGCTCATTCGGTTTGCTCTACATACCGTGGCTGCTTCATTTCTTCTATCGTATCTTTGCCAGTGGTCCCGAGGGCTGGATCCATGCATCAGTCATCTTTTTGATGGTATGTGCATATGACGCAGGAGCATATGCTGTCGGATCCCGTTTCGGTCGCCGCCGCGCTTTCCCGTTGGTCAGCCCGAACAAGACATGGGAAGGACTTGGCGGAGGTTTTATCTTGACAGTGATAATTACCGCGCTTTCTCCGATATTGATCCGTGAGCTTACTGTTGGGAAATGGATTCTTCACGTTCTGTTGTCAGCAGGTCTGATCAGCGCAGCGACCCAGATTGGCGATCTATTCGAATCCAAGCTCAAACGCGCTGCGGGAGTCAAAGACTCCGGCCTATTCCTGCCCGGCCACGGTGGAGCGCTCGATCGGCTTGATGGATTCCTGTTTGCTCTACCAGCATTTTATTTTTATTTCCACTATGTGCTCGGATTTATCTAATCAGACCGGCGTGTGATATAGAAAGACGGGTAACCACAAGGGATTTGCCCCTACGGTTGGTGACCATCCTGTCAGATAAGGATTTGGGAATAAATA
>CAYSQQ010000026.1:0-11226 GCA_964433275.1 uncultured Thermotogae bacterium | reverse complement strand
CCTTCAGTCTATTCACCTGAGTAGTTACGTTCCGCCACAGTCAAAATTTGGGTGAATGAAGCAAGCCGTATATACATGTTATGCGAAGATTTTAGGCGACAACTATTTATGACTTCTGAAAAACATATGTGGTTTATCTTCACTAAGACAATCATTCTTTATTGATTGATATTACCATCAATTGAAAGGAAACCATAAGTCATTGGAATTTAGAACGCTCTCCTATCCTTGATCGTGTTGTTGACTCTGTTTATTTTTTGCCAATAGATGTCTCCATCCAGCCTCCTATAACGCTTCCACACGTTGTACTTGCGGCACTGCCTCTTTGAGCCGCGCTTCAACTTGCATCTTCAGCGTCTGTTGACTCATCGGACATCCCTGACAAGCGCCGGTCAATCTCACCTGCACAACGCCATCTGCAGCGACATCGACTAATTCAACATCACCACCGTGTGCTTGTAAATACGGTCTTATTTCATCTAATGCCTGTGTGACTTCAGCACGCATTCCACGTTCCTCCTTTTCCAACCCAGATCGCGATAATAGTTTTAGATAGATGTAGTTTAGCCTACCAGGTTCATTCCGTTTGGGCACCTTCTTTATCATTTGAGTCTTGATACGGCTAACAATTTAATCTTACATAACTATTATACTTAATTTCCAATTCATTTCACAGTCAAAGAGCCGCAATGATGATATTCTCTTTCACTTTCTCTATTTACATCGGAGACGAAAGACGTTATAATTGAAATGCAGATATTCAGATATTTTGGCGTGCGCCTGATTACGTGAATCTGTGCATGCGGTTTGGGTGGCAATCATGCAAGAAAAAGAGAATATAGATGCGGAAAAGATACTGCAAAACAATGAACATCCACATGACTTGGAGTTGTTTATCACTGAATTAAAGCAGCTGAAAGAAGAGGCCGCTCAGATATTAGCGACGGTCAAGGCAGAGACAGAGACGACAGCCACTACAACTCCTGTTGGTATCCTGGATGGAATCATTAAGAAATACCGGAATCAAGCCGGCATAGCGACCACTGTCAGAGGAGCCGCGCCGCCGCAATACGGAGTGTCGCGGATGATTTCCTTATTGGCCGACCTACCGATGTTGGAGTTCTGGATCTATAAAAAGGCGGGCATCGACAGAAGGCCATCGTTTACTCCTTTTCCAACCGATACTACATTGCAAAAACTCAGGACACCTTTTCGCAAATTGTTCCGCCTAATCAAGATTTACCACCATCCCTACCGGCAGATGACGCTGGAAGAACTGATCAATGAGCAAACAACAAAATTGAAAGAATTACTCTCTCTGCTTGCCGCGAGCAAGAAGGTCAGTGACAAACTATATACTCAGTTATATGCCCGTCACATTGATATGCAAGAAGATGCATTAAGCGCGCAACGCAGCATAGAGAAGATCAAGCGCTATGTGGATAAAGTGGAGCGAGTCAATAAAATCTCCCACAATATACAAATCGATCCCAAAAGCGAATTAGGCCTGGAAGTCAGCAAGCTCACCACTTATATGCAGCGGGATTCCGGCCTGATCACCGAGTTCTACGATGACTGCCATTTCACTGTTAACTGGCTCTTTGAAGTACACCAAAGCTACTACATCTTCGAGCAGATGATCGGTAATTATTCGCGCATGATAAATGCCATCCACCGTAGAATGACCGGCATGCAAGTCTACATCGAGGATTTCAATCACATAACCTCGCGCTTGCGCGAGGGAGAAGAGATCACACGCGAGCTAATGCAGAGCATGGTCACACTTACCGCTGGTGTGTATGCGAGCGCCAGTTGCATTCAGAAGAGTGTGCAAGAGATGATCGGGACATACGGCACATTGGAGACTCTGCAGCTCCCAGCGTTCGTCAACCAAATTTTAAGTGGTCCGTTAACCGATGTTATGGAGGCAAACCAGATGTTCCAGGAGCCTTCGCTCTTCTCATTAGGTGATACTGCACCACCAGAGCCACTGCAAGAGGCTTCGTAACGATTCAGCAAGCGTAATTGGAACCACAAAGAGACTAACAACTAACTAATCGAGTTCGTTGGATTTATGATCGCCACTTAACCAATACAGATTATTTCACAACGATGCTCACCAGTTTATCAGGGATTGCGATCACTTTGATGATCTCCTTGCCGGCTAAACGGTTGCAAACACTCTCTGCGGCAAGAACCGCTGCTTTGAGCGCCTCGCTGTCACTACTTATTGTGGTAGGAATATCGATCCTTATCCGCACTTTACCGTTGATCTGAACCGGTATCTCCCGCATTGCCTCCTTGAGCGCCGCAGCTGAAAAGGAAGGCCAGCGTTGATTTAAGACCGCATCGGTATTGCCGATCCGTCGCCACATCTCCTCACAGATGAACGGAACGAACGGCGAGAGGATAAGGATCAGCCCTTCGATAACCGTACGCATCACCGCCGCATTGCTCTCTCCCTGTACATAACGATGAAGGTCGTTCACCAACTCCATCGTCGCAGCGATCGCGGTATTGAAGCCGAATCGACCGGCGAGATCATCGGTCACCTTTTTAACGGTGTGGTTGTACCGTCTCCACAGATATTCACTCGCTTCATCCAACTGCTTCGCATCAAAGGTACGAGGGGCAGATTCAATCTGCTCTCGTTGGGAGAGGACGAGCTGCCACACGCGGGTCAGGAAGCGAAGTGCACCCTTTACCCCTTCTTCTGACCACTTGATGTCACGATCAGGCGGCCCCATGAATAGCGTATACAGCCGTTCTGTATCAGCTCCATAACGGTCGATGATCTCTGCCGGCAGAACTACATTCTTCTTCGATTTAGACATAGAGAAGTAGGAGATATCGACTCCTTTTGCACAATGGGGGCAGCGCCCTTCTTTCACTTCATGCGGATAGAGCCAGCCGTGTTCGGCGCAGTAATAGGCATTATGGCAGACCATCCCTTGCGTGAACAGACGCTTGAACGGTTCATCAAACCCAAGATACCCCAGATCATAAAGAACCTTAGTGATAAACCGCGAGTACAAGAGATGGAGGATCGCATGCTCCACCCCCCCGACATACAGGTCGACCGGCAGCCATTGATCGACATCTTCAGGGACGAATGCTTGTTGATCGTTATGCGGCGAAATATAGCGCAGATAGTACCATGCAGAATCAACAAAAGTATCCATTGTGTCTGTATCACGCCGCGCCGATTCGCCACAGCAAGGACATGTTACCTCGCCATAGCCAGAAAGATCGGCCAACCCCATCTTACCGATAAATTCCACCTCTGGCAGGAGAACAGGAAGATCTTCTTCCGGCACCGGCACTGTTCCACACTGGCGGCAATAGATGATCGGAATCGGCGCCCCCCAGTAACGCTGACGGGAGATAAGCCAGTCGCGCAGGCGATAGTTCACTCTACTTTTGCCTATATTCTCTTCTTTAAGCCAGGTAATTACATCATCCTTGGCCCGCACGCCAGGAGTACCGGAAAAACGGCCGGAGTTGATCATCGTTCCGCAGCCAGTATAGCACAGAATATCGCGATAAGAGTCTACTTCCCACAACAACTCCATTACGGTACGTTTTGCAGCTAATGCCGGATTCAATTTAGAACAACGGGTAAGGATCTCTCTCTCTTCCTCTACGCTGCCAAGCGCGATCCGCTGATCAGCAAAGAGGAATACCCAGTGTGAGCCGACAACTTCGACCCAATGACCAGGTTCGATATTGGGTTGTATAGCAGCAATATAGGGATCGATTTGCGCTTCAGTCAACGTCACGTAAAGATCACCGCGCTGCATAGTGAAAGGAATTTTCATTGCCGCCAATACGGCGCTGAATCTTTCTGCGACTGCACCGCGTCGGATCAATGACCTGCTGATCTTATCCGGCGGCGCAATGACTGGGATGATCGGTAGGCCGAAGTTAAGCGCAAACTGGAAATCCCGTTCATCGTGAGCAGGGACGGCCATGATTGCGCCTGTACCATAGGTAGGCATCACGTAATCGGCCGTCCAGACAGGGATCTTCTCACCGTTAACCGGATTGAGCGCATAGGAGCCGAGAAAGACGCCGCTCTTTTTCTCCTCACTTGCGGTGCGCTCCATCTCACTGCGCCGACTCGCAGCAGCGATATACTCGTTTACTCTCTGTCGCTGTTGCTCTGTTGTTAGTACAGAGACGAGTGGATGTTCTGGAGCGAGGACGATGAACGTCGCTCCCCACAACGTATCCGGCCGGGTAGTGAAGACGACGATCTTATCCCCTTGGTCAGAAAAGAAGGTGACTTCCGCTCCTTCACTGCGTCCAATCCAGTTCTGCTGCATCTTTTTTACATTTTCCGGCCAGTCGGTCAACCCCTCAAGATCAGTGAGGAGGCGCTGGGCATACGCAGTGATCCGCAAGAACCATTGATCGAGTGTGCGCAGTTGAACCGTAGTACCGCATCGCTCGCATGCTCCGCCTACGACCTGCTCATTGGCAAGTACTGTTTCACAGGTGGAACAATAATTGACTGCCGCCTGCTTTTTATAGGCAAGATCGTTCTTATAAAGTTGGAGAAAGAGCCACTGCGTCCAGCGATAGTAATCGGGCAAATAGGTTGCTATCTCACGATCCCAATCATATTCGATTCCCCAATTGCGAAACTGCTCCTTGGCCGCAGCGATGTTTCTACGCGTCCAGTCGCGCGGATGGATCCCTCTCTCGATCGCCGCATTCTCCGTCGGCAGACCAAAAGCATCCCACCCCATTGGGTTCAATACATTGTACCCTCGCATAATGTAATACCGAGTTAAAACATCACCGATGATATAGTTCCGTCCATGGCCGACATGCAACGCTTCTGATGGGTAAGGGAACATATTCAGATAGTAGAACTTCTTCTCTGTCGCAGCGAGATCAGCGCGAAAGAATCCGCGTTCACGCCAGAAGTCGCGCCATCTATCTTCGACCTGCTTTGGATTGTACTCTGGGTTCATAATTACCTCTTTGCAGCGCGGGCGAATCTCTCTGCCATGCCCAGCACCTCTTCTACATCATCGAGGGTAGACATTTCGCAGTACAACCGCAATATCGGTTCTGTCCCGGAAGCACGCAGCAACAACCAGCCGTCAGCAAAGCGCAATTTAAGACCATCGAGTGTCTCAATCGCTTTGACCGGCCGGCCGGCAAAGGTCGCGGGTGGTTGCGCGAGCAACTTGGCGACGATCTCTTGCCGTGTTTCGATATGGAGGTCGCAGCGCCGATAGAAATGGGGACCGACCTCAGCGAACATATCTTCTATCTCCTCGCTCATTGTCCCGCGGGCCGTTGCTGCTATCTCGGCCAACAGCAATGAGCAGAGGACACCATCGCGATCAGGAATATGGCCCTTGACTCCGATTGAGCCACTCTCCTCGGCAGCGATAAGAACGTCACCGCGTTTCAATATCTGCTCACAGGCATGTTTGAATCCGATCGGAACCTCGATGAGTGGTAAGCCGTATTGAGCGCACATCTTCGTTGCCATATCAGTCAGGGCAAATGATTTGACGACCGCACCGCGCCACCCGCGCTCTTCCACCAGATAACGGAGAATAAGCGCAAAGGTAGACTGCATATCTATAAAACTACCGCGTTCATCCATCGCCGAGATCCGATCGCCATCACCGTCGGTCGCTACCCCGATGATCCGTTTGGTCTTCTGATAACGTGAAGCAATCACCGCTCGCAGCGCAGCCAGATTCCGATCGAGCGGCTCAGGGTTTATACCACTGAATAAAGGATTACGTTTGGCGCGGATCGGCAGGGCAGAGACATCATATTCGTCCAGCAGTGATTTCACATACCCTTGAGCTGATCCATACATCGAGTCAATGACGACCAGCACTGGCGCCGCTGTAAGACGCGCCGGGTCGATGAGCGTTCTGATCTTCGCCAGCAACGGTCCCTTTAAATCGATCTTTGCAATATCCTCTGGCAGAGATTTAGGTGTCGGGATAACAGGAGAAAGGCGTGTTTCGATTTCATCCGTCACCTCCTGCGGAGCGGAACCACCATATTCCGGCTTGAACTTCACCCCATTGTAAATCGGTGGATTGTGACTGGCAGTGATCATCACCCCGGCAGCCTGCCGGCGGGTGATCACATCGTAAGAGATCGCAGGGGTAGGGACAGGACTATCAGATAACGCGACCGGAATACCGTTATCATGGAGCACGCAGGCGAAATAATCGGCAAACTCCTGTGACAGGAAACGGGTATCATACCCAATGATCACCCCTGCTGCTGCCAGGCGATATTCCGCACCCCAGTCAGTATAAATAGCGAGCTTATCTCGTTGCGGGGAAACAAGAAATTCCGCTACTGCCTGGGCAAGGCGCGCCACGTTGGCAAAGGTAAAATCACCGGCGATGATCCCTCGCCATCCATCGGTTCCAAAGCGTATCACTTCTCGTTTATCTGTCATCTCTGTCCTCCTTGTCACTGCCAGGACGGTTACTATTTATCCGCTCTACATTATCGGGCAGAGTGATCTTATTCTCCCTGATTATCTCTTGCAGGAGATCATAGGGAAGCGATGTTTCAATCCAAAGAGAATCGATGTCAATAACACCGTTCTTCACTGGAATCCGGGGCAGAACCTTCTCCACCGCCTGTTGATATCGCAGGAATATCTCTTCCTGTAATGATTTATGAGCTGAATTCAACGGTGTAAAATATCTCCTTCTCTTCTCCCGGCGCAAGTTCAACGATGAATCTGATTGTGTGCGCATCGATCTTTTCATACCCGAGCGAAGAAGCGACGATCCGCCATATTCCTCGTAACCGCTCGATGACTTCGATCGTCACCGCGCTGTCCTGGTGGTTACGAAGTGTGATGGTGAAGCTGTCGCGGACGAGAGTTTCGTTCACTCGCCGGCGTTGCGTGCGCACCCGTTCGCCGATAAGATCAAAGGCTGTTCCTATACTTACTTCGATCTGTTCGTTGCGTGGCGTATGGTCGATCCAATCTTCGCCGAGCAAGATTATTCTTCCATCGGCACGGCGATGGAAGAGACGAAATACGCCGGCCGGCAGGGGACCGCCTAAACGACTGGCAGTGTTATTGACAAATCGGAAGCGAACTTGTACTCCTGGTTGGACCGCGGGGTCGAAAATATAGATTTTCTCTACAGGAACCGCATCCGCACTGGTATACGGCACAGCGATCGAACGCCCATCAAGGAGATCAACACGCCGGGGAAGAGAATAAAGATAAAAGGCGACAGCCTTTTCCGGTGCGAGATGATGAATAACTTTACGCGCAGTTAATAATTCGACGGCCGCTCGCTCTCGCCAAACGTGCTGCGGCAAAAGATTGATATCACCGGCAAGTACCTTTACGCAAGCATCGATAAAATTCCGGCCGGAGTTGTTCGTCAAATTGATCCAGCTTTGCAGGGAAAGACGATCCTCTGTTTCATTCAATATCGCAATGTAATCAGCACTCCACCTCATCCCCCTCGTCAGATAGAAGAGTGACACTGCTTGTTGACCTGCGATCTCCTGTTTGACTGTAAGGTAAAGAACCGGTTGCAGATAGATCGGCACGCCGGGTGGAAGAGTGATTCGTGCCGGATCAGTGATGATGGTGATCGTTCCCTTGTCGTCGATGAGTGTCGCGTGATTATGGGAAACAGCAAGGAGGGTGCCGCGGTAGAGATCTCCCTGTGGAGATAGCAGCTCTATCTCTCTGCCGATAAAGTGCGTTATAATCTGTGCCGGGTTAGTGAAGCGAAATTCCTGCTCGATGATTTCGCCAGCGGATAACTGAATATAGAGCGATCCAGCGATCAGATTTACCGGAATATCGCAGAGGGCAAATTGCGATATTTTAGCATCAAAGTAAATCACGCGCCTCTCTTGTACTACAGCTATCCCCCCCGTGTAGATCACCAATCTCGGTCCTTGCGCGATGATCTCGGCTGTAAATCCGATCACAACGAATACAATAATCAGTGCTATTTTGAGTAACTTGGTTGTCATATTGACCACTCCCTGATTCTGCTGATATAACGATGATACACTGTTGCTCTCTCGTTGTCGAGATAGATTATCTCATTATAACTCCTTCTGATATGCTCGTGTGCAAGCGCTAAAAACCAATGGGCAGTCTTTCCCGCCATCCGTTACATTCCTTAGCTGTAAACTTGTTTATCCCGTGGTCTCTTTGCGGCTACTGCGGGTCATTTAAGGACGCAGCAAAGGCAGAAGTCGTAACTTCTATTGACCGCTGGCCAAATAGATGGTATAATGGAGCAACTTTATTTACATTGAGGTGATTAAAATGCGTTGTGTAGGTGATTGCCTTTGGCAAGGATAACTTTCCTTTGCACCTCCTCGCTTATTTAACAGTTCCTCCTATCAAAGAGTGGTGGCGAGGCAGTTTATTGTTTGCTTAACCACTAATTTCAAAGTCTATATATTTAAGGAGGAACTATGATCGATCGACAAATTACACTTTCACAGTCAGAATTACCGCGGTATTGGTACAATATTCTTGCTGATCTCAATTCGCCGCTCCCACCACCACTTAACCCTCAGACAAAAAAACCTCTTCAACCACAAGAGTTAACTGCTCTATTTTCTCAAACCTGTGTAGAACAGGAGATATCTACCGACCGGACTATCGATATTCCCGAAGCAGTGAGCGAGGTCTATCGCCTCTGGCGTCCCACGCCGCTGTACCGCGCTGTGGGATTGGAACGAGCGCTCGGCACGCCGGCAAAGATCTACTACAAATACGAAGGAGTAAGCCCTTCGGGAAGCCATAAAGCGAACACTGCTGTAGCGCAAGCCTATTACCACAAAATAGAAGGGACGAAGCAGTTGACAACAGAGACCGGGGCCGGCCAATGGGGGAGCGCGCTGGCGTTTGCCTGCTGCGCCTTTGACATCGATCTACTCGTATACATGGTACGTGTAAGCTATCAACAAAAACCGTACCGTCGCTCGATGATTAAACTTTACGGCGCGCAGATCTATTCGAGCCCCAGTGAACGGACCTCTGCTGGTCAGGCCGCACTGGCACGCGACGCGAATACACCAGGAACGTTGGGAATTGCGATCAGCGAGGCAATTGAGGAGGCGATGAGCGCTAATGGAACTAAATATGCGTTAGGCAGTGTTCTTAACCATGTATTGCTCCATCAAACAGTGATCGGATTGGAAGCGATCGCTCAGATGGAAAAAGTCGGTGATTACCCTGATGTCATCATCGGCTGCGTTGGTGGAGGGAGCAATTTCGCCGGACTGGCGCTTCCATTTCTTGCTGATTCACAACAACGGGCGCGCAAAGTTGACTTTATCGCCGTCGAACCAACTGCCTGTCCTACTCTTACTACCGGAGAAGTTCGTTACGATTTCGGTGATACAGCAGAGACTACTCCACTGCTCTGTATGCACACGCTGGGACACGATTTTACTCCCCCGGGAATTCACGCCGGTGGATTGCGCTACCATGGCATGGCGCCGATCATTTCCCACTTGGTAGAAGAGAAAATTGTTCAACCGATCGCGCTTGACCAGAGCGCAATATTCGATGGATCGGTCCTTTTTGCACGACAGGAGGGAATTGTTCCTGCACCTGAAGCCGGCTATGCTGTGCGCGCCGCGATCGATATTGCACAGGCATGCATAAAGACCGGCAAAGAGCGGGTAATCCTGTTCAATCTAAGCGGCCATGGCCATTTCGATATGGCCGCCTATAACGACTATTTCGCCGGGCGGTTGGTAAAGAACGCACAACAGAAAACTTCCAGCTTGCAGCAGCCAGAGAGACTTCTCTACCTGTAACAGTACTCGCCCGCCGCCTGCCTGGCAGACTGGCAGGCGAGAGGCGGCTAAGAAGACAAAGCAAGAAAAGTTACCCGCTATCCTGCCTGTGGCAGGGTAGTGGGTCTTTTTTACCGTAAATCTCCTTATTGCTGAACGCGCAGTGGAGCTTCCCAAAGTGGTTTGAATAATAAAATAAGCGAAGAATTAATCAGACTTGTTGACCAGCTGCCAGGAAATGATATACTAACATTATCGATCTACAGCGCCCAATTTTGCAGACCCAATGAATAAAGCGAATTTTAACAAATTGCCCCTCACTTCCCCGCAGCAGGTAGCGGCGCTGCTCAGTTCACAACAGATCAGACCGAGTAAAAATCTCGGTCAGAACTTCCTCATTGACCGCAATGTACTAATGACGATCATCGAGCAAGTCAACGCCAATAAACCCGTTACAGCAGTCGAAATCGGAGCAGGTTTAGGGACGATGACACAGGAACTTGCCCGCATCGCGCACACTGTCGTCGCGATTGAGATTGATCATCGGTTGGCTCACATCTTGCAGATGACAGCCGGAAGGTTGAACAACGTCACTGTTTGGCAGGGAGATTTTCTCGCATTCGATTTTGCTGCTCATTCCCCCGGGTATAAAGTAGTTGTGGTGGGAAATATTCCCTATCGGAGCACTGCGCCGATCCTGAAAAAAATCATTGATAATCGATCTTCCATTGCGTATGCATTACTAATGACTCAACAGGAAGTAGCAATGAAAATCGCTGCCAGTCCCGGACCGCAAGGATCGGTCCTTGGAATTCTTATTCAGGCGTACGCCGAGGTGGAGACCATCCGCCCTGTGCCCCGGGAAGCGTTTTATCCTGTCCCAAAAGTAGATTCCATGGTCTGGCAACTCACTTTCCATAACCAACCGCGCTTTTCCGTTGACGACAAACTCTTCTTCACGATTGTCCGCACTCTGTATAACAAACGCCGTAAGATGATCCGCCGCGCCTTGCGCGACATCTTGCCGAACGATGTGATCACCATGGTTCTAAAGAACGCAGCGATTGACCCCACAGTGCGCGGAGAGACCCTATCATTTGCCGAGCTCGATCGGTTGGCGCAACAGATACCGGAATTATCACGCTGAGAACCCGAATTCTCTTTCTCTCACCAAGATAGCAGGTTATGAGTCCGGAGTCAGAGAGCAGCGATATTCAAACCTCTTTTCACTGCTTAACCTCGCACCTTGCACTTTAAGATTACCGCGGACTTTGCCTTCACAACCTTAGCAAGCGAGGGAGAGCAGGTTCGCACACGGATATCGCAAATACCCATGCATAGAGGAATTCAAGCAGGTAACGTGGGGTCAAGTCTCTGGCATCAACGAAGCTCTTCCACTTCTGACGATTGATTGGATTCTCTCCCAGTTTA
>CAYSQQ010000025.1:0-11455 GCA_964433275.1 uncultured Thermotogae bacterium | reverse complement strand
TTGAGCCAAAAATACATAAGGCTGCTGCTTGTGCGTGCTTAGTTTCCTTTATCATAAGAATCCTGCCGTTACCATAGGCAGGATGAGTCCTGTCAAACGTGCCAAACACGCAGTTTACGACCTCAGTACCACTTTGTTTGGATTCCGAAATACCGCAAGCTCATCCTGAAAGGTCCGGTGGCTCAGAGTCTGAGAGAGATTTTCTACGGCATTGCTGCGCGATATGGGATGGAGATTGACACCTTGGAGGTAATGCCCGATCACGTCCACTTGTTTCTTTCTGCGCCGCCCAAGTACAGTCCCAGCCGGGTGGTGCAAATCATCAAGAGTATCTCGGCACGGGAACTGTTCCGTTGTCACCCCGAGTTGAGGAAGCAGTTGTGGGGAGGAGAGCTGTGGAGCGATGGCTACTTTGTACGGTCGGTGGGGGATGAAGTGACAGCTACAGTGATTCGTCGCTACATAAAGTTGCAGCATAAGGGTCAACTCCGCTTGGACCTGTAGCTTTTGCCTTTCAATGCCCCCCAGCTTACTGGGGCGATCTTTTTTTTACTCAAACAGAACGAAATGCCACAATACTTCGCTCTGATATCATCAATCGCTTCTTCTCTCGGGAGTGCCATGGCGACATCATATCATATCCGCTCAAACTATGGAAATTATTTTTGCTCGCTTCCTAAGGGGCACCCTTGTAATTTCAATAATACCACGGAAACAAAAACAATGGCAGACTCCAAATTTCTATTCCACTGGGACAATCCCCGGAGCTGACAACCAGCACCTCTATTGGATAATATATTATTATGATAGAGGGCCTGTAGCTCAGACAGTCAGAGCACTCACTTGATAAGCGAGAGGCCCTTAGTTCGAGTCCAAGCAGGCCTATTTATTTACAGGTTATCGGATTCATGATTTCAGGGTTCACTGTTCATCATTGCCCATCACCTATCACCCATTGCCTCTTCACCTCTCAACCCGGAACAGCTTGCGTCGATTATCGGCTCGATTCTCGTACGATCAACCTAATGGATGAATTTCAGCGTGTTCAATTTTATTGCTATGTAATATCTTATCAACCACGGCACGCTGGCGCCGATCAAATCGCAATGCAAGGGTGCAATCAGAGGAGAGATGGCGTGGTGCAGGGATCAACTTTACCGTAACGCCGTCTGCCTTTGCCAATTTCTCCATCTTAAGGGCGACATTCGTTGAATAAAAAAGTATCACATCGTTCATTTCACGCTTCGGGCGATCTCAGTTACCGCCATGATTGCCTGCTCGATATCGCAGTCGGTGGTGTAGAGTCCTAAACTAAAACGGACAGTCCCCACTGGGAAAGTGCCGATTGTCCTGTGAGCCGCCGGCGCACAGTGGAGACCGACGCGGCACATAATATTGTAATCCTCATCGAGCCGCAATCCGACTTCCGACGGAGCAAGGCCGTTGATATTAAACGAGACGATCGCGGTACGGCTCGTGAAGCCAGGCTTTCCGTATACGACTACTCGTGGTATCGCGGCCAAGCCAGTGTGCAGTTTCGCAGCAAGCGGCGCATTTTGATGTTGGATAGTCTCGATTCCCTTGTCGAGCAGATATTCTACCCCGGCAGCGAGGCCGGCTAAACCAGCGGTGTTCGGCGTACCACTCTCGTAGCGGTCAGGGAGAAAAGCGGGCTGTTCTTCCTCGGATGAGCGGCTCCCTGTCCCTCCAAAGATTAATGGAGTCATAGCCGCAAACTGTACCCGCTCTCCCACTACCATTCCCCCCGTGCCCGGCGGTCCATAGAGGCCTTTGTGACCAGTGAAGGCCAACAGATCAATAGATTCTTTCTCTATATCGATCGGCCATACACCGGCTGTCTGTGCCGCATCGACGAGAAAGATGAGATTGTGTTTGCGGGCGATCTGTCCCACTTGCGCTATTGGCAGCATCCCGCCGGTCACATTGGAACTATGATTTAAGACGATCATCGTTGTCTTCTGTTGAATTGAGCGAGTGATCTCCAACGGATTGAGCTCGCCTTGTTTTGAACAGCAGACGACGGTCAGATCGACTCCATGCCGTTCCAGATAACGTAATGGACGCATCACGGCGTTATGCTCCATGCTGCTCGTTATCACATGATCACCCGGTTGCAACAGCCCGTGCAAGGCGAGGTTGAGAAAATAGGTTGCATTCGGCCCCAGAAGAATACGTAACGGATCGCCGGCAGCGAACAGTTCGGCCAGCAGTTCGCGCGTATGATAGACAATCCGCCCTGCTTCAACTGCAAGACGGTGGCTTGATCGACCGGGGCTGCCGCCCACATCAGTGAGAAAGGCATTCATCGCCCGGCTCACCTGTAGCGGTTTGGGCCATGATGTGGCGGCATTATCGAGGTATATCATCTATTTTTGGAGAGCGTAAGTCGATACTTCCCGTCCTGCTGGATAGTATCGACTTTCCATCCATTATTGGTTGCCATCCGGGTGATATTCTCTTGGGCGACTGCCGTGTCAACGATAACTTCCAGTACGCCTTGCTGTAACTCGACCAATCTTTTCTTTGTTTTAACAACCGGTAGTGGGCAAGAAAGCCCACATAGATCTATCTGTTCCACTATTTTTACCTCCCTTATAAATCACGCATACTGAATCCGATTATTAGACAGAAGATTAATCCAATGATAACACCGGCCGGCCCCCATTCTGCCGGTCCGGCAGAAGAGCTGGCAATGGCAAAGTTATGTGCAACGGCGGCCCCGCCGAACATTCCGAGTGTGAAGGCCGCTCCATCGCCATCTCCTTCACCGGCAAGGAAAAGCTGTCGGCCCGGACAGCCGCCGGCCAACACCGAAGCGAGACCGACCAAAACCATCCCCCCGAAATTCCACAGATGGCCGGTATGAGCGATCGGTTGATCGGCAAAGCCGGGAGAGAACTGTCCCAGTATCAGGTTGACAAGAAACGCTGCTCCCAAGAGCGCGAGGACTCCGCGCATCAGATGATTATCGTTAAGTAATACCAGATCACGGATTGCTCCTACGGTACAAAAACGAGTCCGCTGGGCTAAAAATCCAATTATCATTGCAATAAGCAGCGAAATGATAATCGGCGCGTACTGCGCGCCTGGCCCTAGTTCACTAAAAAAGACAACCCCGCTCGTCAGTAATGGTCGCCATAGAAGCAATAGAAGCAGTCCGACCATCATTATTGGCATGATCAGTCCATTAGCTGTGCGGGTGGTGTAATTGCGCCCCAGGTTAAAGCCCGATTTGATGAACAGAATTCCGATTCCTACTCCTGCCGTCATACCTAACAGACCGAGGATTGCATTGCCATCCCCACCTGACAGGCGGAGCAACGCTCGCCAGGGACATCCGAGAAAGACCAATGCTCCGATCATGACGAAAAGGCCCAACATAAATCTGATAATCGGCGCTGATCCTGCGCGAGCGCGGAATTCGCGTGTTGCAAACGCCGCGATCAGTGCTCCGAGAACGAACCCGATGATCTCGGGTCGAATATATTGCACTGCTCCGGCACGATGGAGACCGACTGCGCCGGAGATATCACGAACCATACATGCCACGCAGATTCCCATATTCGGCGGATTACCTAACCATTGCAGCAAAGCTGCTGCCACCCCGATGAAGAGACCAGTGATGATCATCCATTTACGTGAACTAAAAAGACAGCCCATTGAAATACCTCCGATCTCAGCGCATCACTTATTTTACTCTTTAATCGTACATAGCTTAGAGCGAGACAGTGCTTGCCGCTAATCGATCTATCCGTGCTCCAGTGCTTTAAACTGGAGATTTATCCCCTGCCGTAACTGATATAATTCTATCTATTCTTTTCTGCTAAATAACAAGAAATTACTGATCCTTGTTTTTCCGATGCGCTGATTCCTGCCCGGACTTTCGCCTAAGCTTCTTTTTGAGAATCGCAAACGGGGTCATAATCGCTCCGACCACTACTCTGCACGCCAAGACAAGGGGCATACCAACGGTTAACCCGATCAGAGTTACGACTGCTAAGCCGATTAACAGTGAACCTATCACCCCGATTAAAGGAAGAACCAGGAAGAAAACAAGCACTGTGATTCCTCCGACAAAGAGAACAGCTAACATGCAGACAACCACTGTAATAAATGGGTTGGTGATTTTCTTTCCGTTCACAACAATGTGTATGCTCATCGTAATCTTTACTCCTTTCTTGTTGAAACTTTTACTACTTCTAAATATCATACCTTAATCGCAAGTTAGATGAACTTACATAAATCAGGTCTTAAATTCATCCCCGTTCATAGCAGGCGCGACACCGGGCTTCGTAAGAACCGATTCCACCTATCTTGATCACCGGGCCACTCAGCGGAGCGGGCTTTCCGTTACTTAAGCGTTGGGTCCGGGTGGCAACTCCTCCACACTTAACACAGACCGCGTGGAGTTTGGTTACCTGGTCGGCAAGTACCATCAGAGTAGGCATCGGGCCGAACGGCTCCGCGGCAAATGTGAGATCGAGACCAGCAACGATCACTCGCTTACCCAGCGCGACCAATACTTCACACAGCTCAGGAAGTTTTTCCGAGAAAAAATTCCCCTCGTCAACCGCAACAACCGTGCTAATCCGCAGTGCCTCTACTCCAACGATCTCGTTTAGGGTTTCGAGTGATTCTAAGCCTGGGGCGAGTAGCTGTGCATCAAATTCACGGCCGTAATGAGTAACAATCGCGTTGCGGCTGTAACGGTCGTCGATCGTCGGCTTGAAGAGAAGGAGCTGACCGCGTGCAATTCGCACCCGCTCCAGTCGGCGGATCAGCTCTTCGGTCTTCCCCGAGAACATGCACCCGGCAATCACCTCCAAATGCCCTACCTTTCTTTTATTCACCAATTAGTCTCCTTTATCGATTGACAGAGAATTCCTTCCATCAATCCGTGGGTAATCAGACAGTCGTAGTTAGACTTCTTTGCGTCTCGTTGCTTCCATGTCCTTTCAATCAATAATTCTTGCATGATTTATGTCATTTTATCGAAGAAGAGCTGAATAGCCAGAGTAAATACTCCTGCCAATACAATTTCTTCTCTATCCAGTCCCACATGACATGCGCCATTTGATATGCTTCATTTAGCAGTTATCCACCGTTTAATATACCCCATTTAGCTGCGCAGACACAAAGGAAAAAAGTTTGCCGTCATTGCGCCGCTTGACTCCATATACCCTCTTTATGCTCTGCGTGGTATAAGCAAGGCTCTGACTATGTTAATACAGGAAAGAAGGTGAGGGATAAGAGGTAAATAGACAAGTGGGAAATCTGCTCCTGGAATTCCACTTGACTTTTAAACGTGCTAAGTTTATAATTATTCTAATATGAACATTAAGGTTTATTCCGCAAAATTGCGAAACTTAAAGCTTATCCCTACCATCCAGCGGATAGCAGTGCTGGAGTTCTTAGAGAAGAACCGTATCCACCCGACCGCTGAGGATATCTACTATGGGGTGAAGGATTGCGCTCCGTCGCTTACTAAAGCGACGGTTTATAATGTGCTCGATGCGTTGAAAAAGGTAAATGCAATTCAGGAACTGACGATTGACCGCAAGATGGCGCGCTATGATTGTAACGCTGAGCCGCATCTGCACTTCCTCTGCCAAAGTTGTGGAAATCTGTACGACATTGATCTTTCCTGTTCGATCCGGCCGGGGGACGCCGTCCTCGGACATCAGGTGGAAGTAGTACAGATTTATCTGTATGGAGTTTGTGTCCAGTGTAATAATGGTAATCCTAAATCTGTAGAGGGCAGCGCCAAAGTTCAGTTTTCCCCGACACCGGAGTCCGAGCATAGTTGTTCTTATTTCTCAATTGCTGCTTTGCTTGCTCCCCGGCACGATCTTGGCTCTCATCCTCGGTGTGAATGCCTCCTGCAGATATTCAACACCATCAAGCAGCGCATCTTATCTAACAAAAGCCGATTTATGCCGTCGGTTGCTGCACGGATCCAGCGTAATACTAAATACAATAATACATCTAACAGAAACATCATCAGGAGGGATAATGCCTGAGCTGCCCGAAGTAGAGACGATCATCCGCGGGTTGAGTTCGATTAAGGGAGCGAAGATCAATGCATTGCAGGTGCTTGATCCTCGCCTGGATCTTCCTGCAGATGAGCTGAACGGAATGACGATCGAAGCGGTAAAGCGCCGGGGAAAGTACATTCTCCTCTGTTTATCCGACGGACGTTTGCTGGTCATCCATCTACGGATGTCCGGTCGGCTCGCCCTCACCCGCTCTTCTGCTGAAGAGAAACATACCCGCTTTATCCTTCACCTTGATTGTGGCAAGGTCTATTTTATTAATCCGCGTCGGTTAGGGACAGCCGAGTACTCGAAAAATGGTTTCCCGTACCGTTTGGGGATGGAGCCGCTCTCTGATGAATTCACCGTAGAGTACTTGACAAAGATCACCGGTGATTCGCGCTCTCCGATCAAGTCGTTACTGATGGATCAGAAGAGGATCGCCGGTCTGGGGAACATCTACTCTGCCGAGGCCTTGTGGCGGGCGAAGATCGATCCGCGCCGTAAAGCAAAGACTCTCATGCAAGAAGAGATCCACGCACTCCATTCGGCAATTGTGCAAGTTCTCTATGAGGCGATCGACCGGATGGGCACCACGCTCGGCGATACGGTCTCTGACTATCGTGACGCAGATGGAAACTACGGCGGGTTTCAAGCAAGCCTTGCAGTTTACGGCCGGAAGGGGGAACCCTGTCGGCGCTGTAACGGAACAATTGTACGGATCGTGCAAGCAGGAAGATCGACTTTTCTCTGCAGTGGGTGCCAAAGGTGAGAAAGGGGGTCATCGAGTTTGTAGGGGTATGGAGTTATGCCCCGTAATCTCTGATAACGGAAAGATGATTACAAAGTTAAGCTAAACAAACAGGAGGAAGATTATAAAACAGGAAAAGTTACGGATAGAGAATACAATATACTGCCGGCAGAGAGCTGGTAGATTTTCAACTAACAGAACAAGCAGGAGGCAAAAGAGCATGGAAAGACAGCATGTAGTAATCAAGGAGACAGTGCAGGGGATGCCCCTGCTTGGAGATCGGTTTCCAGAGATGGAGGTGCCGACTACACACGGGCAGATAAGTCTGCCGCAGGATTATAACGGTAAGTGGTTCATTCTATTCAGCCACCCGGCTGACTTCACCCCTGTCTGCACAACTGAGTTTGTCGCGTTTCAAAAGCGCTATCAGGAATTCGAGGCACTGGACTGTAAATTGATCGGTCTCTCTGTGGACCAAGTCTTCTCGCATATCAAATGGGTTGACTGGATCGAGGAGAAGCTCAATGTAAAGATCGAGTTCCCGGTCATTGCCGCTACAGAGACGATTGCCGCCAAGCTTGGCCTAATTCATCGCGGCAAGGGGACCAACACAGTGAGGGCGGTTTTCATCGTCGACCCAAAGGGAGCCGTGCGTGCTACCCTCTACTATCCGCAGGAGTTAGGACGGAACATAGACGAGATCGTGCGGATGGTGAAGGGTCTGCAAATTGCCAGCAAAGAAGGCGTCGCAATTCCGGCTGGATGGCCAGAGAACGAGTTAGTGGATGACCACGTTATCATCCCCCCGGCAACCGATATAGAGACCGCTCGCAGGAGAGAAAAGGAGTATAAATGCTTCGACTGGTGGTTCTGCCATAAGAAGCGTTAAGAGGAGACAAATGATCAGCGAACGAATGCAGAATGCGTTAAACAGCCAGATTAGCCACGAGCTTGAATCAGCCTATCTCTATCTTTCCATGGTAGCCTACTTCCGCGCGGAGGGGTTCGACGGAATGGCGCAGTGGATGACCGTACAAGCGCAAGAAGAATTCACTCATGCGATGAAGTTGTTCGACCACCTTGATGAACGTGATAGCAGAGTTGAATTGCTGGCTCTTGCCCAACCGCCAAAGGAGTGGGCCTCGCCCTTGGAGGCGTTCCAGGCAGCTTACAAACACGAGCAGTTCATCACCGAGAAGATAAACGACCTGATGCAGCTTGCTGCCGAGGTGAAGGACCACGCAGCGCAGATCATGCTGCAATGGTTTGTCACAGAGCAGGTGGAGGAAGAATCTTCAGCGCGCAAGATAGTCGATCTCCTGACGCGGGTCGGTGATTTCGGCCATGGCCTGGTCATGATCGACCAGGAACTGGGAAAGCGCGTTGCTATACCCGCGGTGAGCGAAGAGTAAACCGCAGCTTAAGAACTGGGAAGAGAGAAGGGGGGTGCTATCGTGATCCAGGGCCACATGCCTTATGCAGCGCTTTGGGCAAGCATGCCCGGGAGCAGGAGATAGCACTCCCCTTTTCATATAACGAGCACTGCAAGATCATGCGAAATAGGAGGTTGAAGATGGAGAAGTGGATCTGCACGGTGTGTGGTTATATCTACGACCCGGCTGTCGGTGACCCTATAAACGGAGTTGAGGCCGGAACAGCGTTCGAAGAGATTCCCCAAGATTGGCTTTGCCCAGAATGCGGTGTGGGTAAAGAGTTCTTCAAAAAAGAGGAATAAATCAACTAACAAATACGCAGTTACATTGCGTATATTAACATGTTTCTTTCTTTGTGTGGTTGTAGGATGCTATTAATTCTGGTATACTGATACCTTAATACCAATATATTGCTATGAAGAGGTGTTCACCAGGATATGACACGTCTATTGAAGATGTCGGATGCAACCGTGCTGGGGCTGCATGCGATGGTCTATCTCGCTGAGCGTCCGGATGGAATCATCACCACCAGCAAAATTGCTGCTTACCTTAAGGCATCAGAGGCCCATCTGGCAAAGGTATTGCAACGGTTGACAAAGGCCGGTTTGATCAAATCTATCCGCGGGCCGAAGGGTGGATTCACATTGGTACAAAACGGTGAGAAGACTTCTCTGCTCACAATCTATGAGACACTCGAGGGGCCGTTCCCGAAGCTGGACTGCCTATTTTCCGCCCCGATTTGCAACAATACCGACTGCCTAATGGGCGATTTGCTCACCAAACTCAGCCGAGAGATACGGGAATATTTAGCGACCACCATGATCATGCAATTGGCAAAAGGAGGCAACAGTGTTAACAAGCAGAAAGATAGTAAGAATAGATGAAGAAAAATGCGATGGTTGCGGCATATGCGTTCCCGCTTGCGCAGAGGGAGCACTGCAGATCATCGACGGCAAGGCGCGCTTGGTGAGCGAAGTCTACTGTGATGGGCTCGGCGACTGCCTGCGTGAGTGCCCACAAGGAGCGATAACGATTGAGGAGCGCGCCGCCGTGCCGTTTGACGAGGAGGCGGTCAAGGTTCACCTTGCACGAGCGCAGATGGAGACAGAATCACTGCTCTGCGGCTGCCCCGGGAGCGCACTGCGCAGCTTAACCCCGTGCAGCGATTCCCCAACTGAGGAAGAGACGCTTCCGCCATCGCAACTCGGCCACTGGCCGGTACAGCTGATGCTCATCCCGCCCGGCGCGCCGTTTCTCGCCAAAGCGGATATCTTGATCTGCGCCGACTGTGTTCCATTCGCTGTGCCTGACTTTCACACCCGGTATCTCGCTGGACATGCCGTGCTCGTCGGCTGCCCAAAGTTAGATGATATCAGCCTTTACCGCACCAAACTCGAGCAGGTCTTTCGCACAGCCGATCCTAGAGCGATCACCGTGCTGCGGATGGAGGTCCCCTGTTGCGGAGGTTTGGCCCATGCGGTAGAGGAAGCACGCAATACCGCGACGCCGCATTGCCCATTGGAGATCCATACAGTAGGAATAAACAGGACCCGAATAGACCGCCATCTTGTCAGCTCTACGGCTGCAAGTAACAGTGATAATTAAAATATTCAATGTGTTCCTCATAGGTTCAAGGAACAGGGCTCCAGGTCAGAGGTTAGAAAACAATGCAGATGAAACGGTTTGAAGATAAGGTGATCAACAACCGTGCGGGGCGAGCGCTACGGCCGGCGGTAGTGGTGCGCAAGATGGGAGGCTGCAATCGGACGGCACGAGGAGCGAGGACCCACGCGGTGCTATCCAATCTGCTGGTGACCGCCAAGCAACAAGGGCGAGACCGACTGGACTACTTGAGTGAGGTCTTGACTGTCAGGGGTAAGTTGCCACCACTAGTACCACAGCGGTCACCCCCGGCGGTTAACAGACAAACGCTAAACATGTACAAGATGAGCAAAGATAGGTCTTGGCATACACGGCAAAGCAGTGTAGAATAGAGCAAGCGGAGGTTGGCTTCGATGGGAACCCATGCTTGTACGATCCTTTTGTGGAAGAGGGCTGTACGGTTGCAGTAGCTACCATAACGGCTTGCAGGGGTGGAACTTCCCGCCTTGAGGGGTTGTCGTATAATGACGAAACTCAGGATTGAGGCTGGTGAAGATGGGACAGTTATATCAACGGATGGAAGATCGGTTGAAGCTGGAGGGTTACAGTTACCGTACTCAGAAGACGTACCTGCAGCATATGAGGCAGTTAGTGGTCTATTGCAGGAAAGACTCGCGTCAGTTGGCAGCTTCTGATATCGAACGCTATCTGCTTTATCTGTTGGATGAAAAGCGTGTCTCCCATTCTTACGTCAATCAGGCTGTTAGCGCGATTAAGTATTTCTATCGCAAAGTGCTCGAAGAGCCGGTGAAGATGGCTGGGCTTCCGCGGCCGAAGAAGGCGAAGAGATTACCCGTTGTTCTCTCTGAGCAGGAGATCTTGAAAATATTAGCTCAAATTCGCAACTTAAAGCATCAGGCGATCATTATGCTTGTTTGCTCAGCCGGTCTGCGGGCCAGTGAGGTGGTCAGGCTCAAGGCCAATGACATCGATGGCGACCGGAAGATGCTTCGGGTCAGAAGTGGCAAGGGGGCTAAGGATCGGTATACTCTTTTGTCCGAAATAGCTCTGGAAACCCTACGAACATATTACAGGACCTACCGACCGCAAGGGTGGTTGTTTGAAGGGCAAAAAAAAGGACACTATTCACGTAGAAGCGTTGAACGCATTATGGAAAAGGCCATTAAGAGTGCCGGCATTCAGAAGAAGGCGTCGGTTCATACCTTACGTCACAGTTTTGCGACACACCTTTTGGAACATGGCACAGATATTCGTTACATTCAAGAACTTCTGGGGTATTCGAATATCAGAACGACCCAAATCTATACCCATGTAGCTAAACAACAGACTGAAAAAATAATCAGCCCTTTAGATCAGATTATGAGAAAGAAGGGGAAGCTAGCTAAGCGTGGGCAATGAATAATGGCGCAGCAAGGAGGATGGGCGACAGTTTCGTCGCACTAACATCGAAATCGAAAGAATTGGCGACAATTCGTGTCGCAGATCCAGTAGTTAGGCGAAATGCCAAGCCACAAGAATTGTGTGAGGTGAAAGAAGATGGCTACCCAGACAACGTTAGAGCGATTGGAACAACAAGTAACTCAGATGCCGATGCG
>CAYSQQ010000024.1:3647-11713 GCA_964433275.1 uncultured Thermotogae bacterium | reverse complement strand
CTGTAATTTTCAACCCGGAACCGCCTGCCTCTGCGTTCTCCGCATGCTCGGCGGTCGGTCGCTTTCCCCGACAGTCAACGGCATTTTACTGGTAGAGCACGCAGCGAACAGCTGCTTGAATTTACCACTTTACAATACCGATAGTTCTGTTGTATTAGTTATTCTGGGTGTTTTTTCACCAAAGCGCTGGTCTCAGAGAGAAAGAGATATTTCCGTTCGATAAATGCTCCATTATCATATAAATGGTTCTGAAACTACGCCCTCATTCCCCAATAATTTGAATTATCAACCGGCGCGAGCGCGGCCGATTATCCAGATCGATGCAGACGATCTGCTGCCATCTTCCCAACAATAAAGTTGAATTGGAGAAAGGTATTGTCATACTTGGCCCTAATAACGAGGCGCGCACATGCGAGTGACCGTTGCCATCGCTCCATTTAAGATTATGTTTGTACTCTATGTTCTGGGGCGCTATTCGTTCCAAAGCAACGGCTAAATCTTCAATAAGCCCTGGTTCATACTCTATCGTTGTGACGGCGCATGTTGACCCAGGTGTAAAGATAGTGACAAGACCATCTTTCAGATCGGTTTCACGTAAGATTTTGCCGATTTGATCGGTGACATCAATAATATCGACATTCCCTTTGCTTTGGATAAGAATCGTTTCCGTTATCACAGCCATAATATCATTACCTACGAGCCGGTACTGGGCCGCTGTTTCCATTCTCTGCTCAAGATACTCATGATAATTGTGTCGTGGAACCTTCCGGCATGGAAATAGGACTCACGCAACACACCTTCGCAGCGGAAGCCAACCTGCTTGTAAATACGTTTGGCGCGCTCGTTATGCGAGAAGACCCGCAGAAAGATACGATGGAGCCCAAGCTCACGGAAGCCGTAATTGATGAGCAGCTGCATCGTCTCACTGCCATATCCTCTTCCCCATTCTTCTTTCTCTCCCAGCAATATTCCAAGCTCAGCGCAGCGGTCTTTGTAATCGATTGCATGCAGGCCGCAAGTGCCGATATGCGCGTCAGATTCCTTGATCGCCACCGCAAAGGGAATATTGTGGTCGTCTTTGTATTGCGATGCAATCCATTCCTGCTCCCGCAGCCGGTTAAGCGGTGAATAACGACTAAGAGTCGAGCGGATATCAGGATCGTTAATCCAACGCAGACAACGATCGATATCGCTCTCTTCCAACGGGCGGAGATATATTAGCTTACCGATAAGAAATGGATTGATCATCGCACACCTCTGCTAAAATAATAACTGTTAGTCAACAATAACAGTTAAATTATACCATCTTGCTGGAACCTTATCCCAGAGAAAATTGGAAAGGGGTAGCCGGTCTATGCGAGAGGAAGAGGTGGATAGCAAGATTTCGAAGCGCCAACGTTTTGCAGATCGCCGCTTGTTAGCCGACCTTTTCAACGGCGTCAAGGGAGAGCGACACATCCGCAGCGAGAGGATTGACGAAGCGGTGATCGAGCATCGCAATATGCTGACAGCGCTGCAGAAGTATCTGGGACTGCACCCTTCTACCTTAAGTTGTGTCGTAAAACGAATCGGGAAGGAACAAGCCGCAAGGCTGACTCTGTTCAACCTTATCTCCACAGTCTTATCACCACCCAGATGACCACGGCAAGGACCAGCAAGATCAATCCCACTCTGATCCCCCGGGTGGCTGCTACGATGATGAACACCAGCAGACCGACAGGCGCCACAAACCGGCGCCATGAACTGACGGGCCTACCCCCGGCGGCTGTTCCCGTTACCCCTCTGGAGCGATCATAAACCGCCCTCCTGTCCGGATCGGAGAGCACCTCATAGGCCTCGTTGAGTTGTCTCATCTTATCGGCCGCATCCGGCAAGGTACTCACATCGGGATGGTACTTTGCTGCCAATCTGCGGTAGGCAGCCCTGATTACCTCTCTATCCGCCGCGGGATGTACCTGGAGGACGGCGTAATAATCAGGACTTGCCATTATTGGCCAGTTGTCGTGCTCATTCCTCCCTGGGATGCGGGCTCACCAGGAAGCGGAACAGCTCAGAGTCGGCGCTAAGCACCAGGGTGGCTCCCCCGCCCAGGAACTTCTCGTATGCCTCCAGGCTCCGCACAAAGGCAAAGAACTCAGGATCTTGCTCAAACGCGGCGGCATAAATTGCCGCAGCTTCGGCATCTCCCGTTCCCCTCAGTATCCTGCTATCCCTCTCCGCCTCAGCGAGTAGGACCACTACCTCTCTGTCTGCCTCGGCAGTGATTTTCTTTGCCGCTTGCGCTCCTTCAGCACGAGACTCCATTGCCATCCTGTCACGTTCCGCCCTCATTCGGGCAAAAACAGCCTCCTGGACTCCCCGGGGAAGGTCAACCCTTTTCATCCGAACGTCTATCACCTCTATCCCAAAGTCACGGCGGGCAATTTCATCCGTATGCATACCTACGATGTCCATAATCGGCTTCCTCTGGGCACCGATTATATCCCAAAGATTATGTCCGGCAAGTTTCTCCCGCAATTTGGAGACAGCAACAGTATTCAACCTGACCTTGGCGATATGCTCATCTGTTACCGCTTTGAAGAAGAGATGTGGATCTACAATTCGCCAGCGGATGTAACTATCCACCACCAGCCATTCTTTGTCCAGGGTAATAAACTCAGTCGGAGGAGCATCGGCAACCAATACCCTCCGTTCCATCCGGGCTAACGATTGAATGAACGGGATTTTGAAGTTCAGCCCCGGCTCATCGATCGTCTTTACATACGCGCCAAGTTGAAGGACGATCACCTGTTCTGTCTCATCAATCGTGAACACGGCCGCAGAGATTACAATCAGGGCCACTATCACCACAATCGCGATCGCTAGTAGCTTAGTCATCATTCTCCTCCTTCTGGGGCAATCACCGCTGCCGGTTCAAGATCTACTAATGGTAGAAATTGCAACAAGCCACCAGCGACTGCGGGATCGATAATGAATTTTTCGGTTCCGGCGAGGACACGCTCTATCATCTCCAGGAATAGCCTTTGGCGGGTCACTGCCGGTGCCATCCTGTACTCTTCGAGAATTAGGCGAAACCGCTCTGCATCACCCTCAGCCAGCGCTATCCTTTCGTCTCTAAAGGCGGTGGCTGCGTGTATTAGTGCCGCCGCATCTCCCCTTGCTCGGGGAACTACATCCCGGGCATATCCTTCAGCTACCCTCTCCAATCTCTCCCTATCTGCTTTAGCCCGTATTACGTCGTAGAAGGCCTCCGCGACCTCATCAGGGGGGCCTACTGGCATCAGCTGCACTCCAACTATATGTAACCCGGTATAGTGATCGTCCAGGAGAGACTGCAGAAACTCTTTTGTTCCAACTTCGATTTCAGGCCGGCCCACAGTCATCGCATGATCAATGTCCATCTGGCCGATAACGCTCCTCAGGGCGACCTCAGTGTTCACCCGCAGGGCTATCTCAGGAGCTTCAGCCCGAAAAAGATATTTTTCGGCATCTACCACCTGATAGAACACCAAAATCCGGACGTCAGCTATATTCCTGTCCCCGGTGAGCATCATTGCTTCGTCTGGCACTCGCACGTGCCTCGCCGGCCTCCCCGGATGTTCTACGGTCCTGAAGCCGATCTCAGCCTCCCTTATCTCGCGCACATTGACGATATCATGCGCCTCGATGGGCCAGGGCAGGCGAAAGTTCAACCCGGGATCGGTTTGAGCTACAAATCTCCCGAATCGTCTCTCCACGCCCACTTCGGCGGGCCCAACGGTATATATCCCACTTGCCAGCCAGATTACCACCACAATCCCGATTAATATCCATCCTACTCGGCTCATCTTTCCTGGTCTCCCTTTTTCCCCGCCTCTTATCTGTCCTACTATCTTCTGCCAGATATCCTCCCATGGTACCTGATCTCCGCCTGACGTCGGCGGCCGACGTTCTCCTGGTCCTCTATTCATCCTAAGCGCCTCCTTCCTTTTTTCTTGTATCTACTCGTCTTCCTCGCCCTGATTGTACTCCCAAAGAGGTGCGGTGAAGTGGCGAATGTATTTGTCTATCATCTCTGCCATCTGCTCAGCCTCTTTAGCGAGATCGAACATATCCATCTCCAGATCGAGCATTTCGGTCAGCACCCCAAGCACGGCATAAGAAGCAACCGGGTTTGATATCTCAGCCGCATAGTGGGGAGTCTCCCCAGGAGGCAGACTCCCTCCATGCCCCTTTCCCACGCCGCTCTCAACAACTCTGTTGAGCCCACGAAACGGAAAATCACCTCTAAGAAGGATTAAGAACAATATTATACTGCCGCAGTCTCTTTGTCAAGGCGGATGGCGAGATTACGAAGCGCCAGCGCGTCCGAGTTGGATGCGCTTGTTATGTGACAGCTTCTAACTTCTCGTCTATTTCACGGCAGGCAATTTCGTCGCCAGCCGCTTCGAATGCGTTCCGTGATCGGTAATAGTAATCCTTTGCCTGATCCGGATTACCGCGGCGGCACAGATCGCCAAGCAGACGAAGCGCACATCCATGCATGACACTGTCATCCGCTTTCACGCTGAGGTCGAGACAACGGTACGCAAGTTTCAATGCTGAGTCATGGTTTCCGATCAGGCTCGCAAGCAGTCCCTGCTCATATAGATTAGCCGCTTTGGAAAGGTTATCGTCGTCTGAAAGCATTGCATCTTCCTGCCTGAATAACGCCACGGCTTGGAGATATTTTCCGGCTTCTCGCTCCACCATGCCCAGTTGATGAACATAGATGTGGTTACCAGTCTCGTCGTACAGTTGCTCGTAGATCTCGCGGGCCATATCGAAACGCTTCCAACTCACGAGTACATAGCAATATTGGTTCCTGAGTGAATCCCGCTCCGCTTCTGATGAAGAAGACGCGATCAAATCTTCCCATATTTCTACGGCAGCCGTAAAATCCTTGCCACTTGCGTTCTGCATTGACCTCTCCTGTTCGTGTTTAAGGATAACAGGATAGCACGCCACTTCGCAACAATCAACCGGTGCACCGGCGCGCGCTGGCAGACTGCAACCCAAAAAAATCTGAAGCTGTCGGTATTCCGGGCGACACTTTCCTCCCCTCCTTCTCTCCTGAAGAAGGAGGGAGGTCTACCGGACAAACCGCACGCACAAAATACTCTTGCCTCCTCGTTAGCAATGGGAGTATTCTCTTTCCAAGAAAGAGTAAATCGATCTACAAGAGAAGGACACATCTCTGACGTAATAAAGGTTCCGCCGGCTCCTCTGTTTTAAGGACTGAACGGAAAGGCGCCAAGCAATGACCCAAATAAGATATACGGCGCTGAATACTACGCGCGATAGCGTGTTAATTACGCGGTGAGTTTACCAAAACTGGTACTTGACGTAACATAAATTAACGTCTAAACTGGCATAAGATTCCCATTGTATGCTCAAAAAATTAGGCGATATACCTCAAGCAATGAATAGGGTAAAATAATTGGATGACAAGAAAATCAAGCTGACAATACGAGAGCTTCCGGAAAACTAAAGGAGAGAGGTTTCAGATTATATAATGAGCAACAAGAGAGTCGTGCTGGGAGTCACAGGATCGATAGCCGCTTATAAAGCAGTTGATGTCGCCAGTCAGTTGACACAACGAGGGATCGACGTAGAGGTTATCTTGACCAAAGCGGCGACACAGTTTGTCACCCCGCTGACCTTTCGCAGTATCACCACCCGCCCTGTAATCACCGACATGTTCCAACTGGCTTCTGCTGTAAGCATTGAGCATGTAGCATTAGCAGAAGCAGCCGATCTGATTGTCATTGCCCCGGCTACAGCAAACATCATTGCCAAGCTGGCAAATGGCATTGCCGATGATAGTCTTACTTGCACTGTGCTGGCAACAGCAGCGCCGGTAGTCATTGCGCCGGCGATGCATACGGGTATGTACAAGAATCCTGTTACACAACGGAATTTGGCTGAACTGCACCGGCGTGATTTTACTCTCATCGGCCCGGTGCATGGCCATCTCGCTTCAGGTGGCACAGGATTAGGTCGCTTTGCTTCTCCGGGTGAGATTGTCACTACTGTCTGCCACTTGCTGGAGCGCGGAAAAGATCTGATTGGCAAACAGATCATAATTACTGCCGGTGGCACACAGGAAGCAATTGATCCGGTCCGTTATCTCGGCAACCGCTCGTCCGGAAAGATGGGTTATGCTCTTGCTGCTGCCGCGCGTGATCGCGGCGCACATGTGCAACTCATCAGTGCGTCGACATCCCTTTCCCAGCCGTTGGGAGTAGAAGTGATAGATGTGCAGACCGCAGAGGAGATGTCTGCTGCAGTGGGTGAGAAGATATCTCGAGCCGATATATTAGTCATGGCAGCGGCAGTAGCCGATTATCGCCCTGTAAAGATGCGGAAAAGAAAGGTAAAAAAGGTTGATCAACGATGGAATCTTACCTTAGAAAGAACGCCCGATATCCTCGCCGAAACAGCCACTTGCAGCCCAAGACCACTCCGGATCGGTTTTGCCGCCGAGACAGAGAATCTGTTACGTAATGCAAAGGCAAAGCTCGATCAGAAAGATCTCGATCTCATTATTGCCAATAATATCATTATTCCTGGCAGCGGATTCGGCGCTGATAAAAACCAAGTGGCGATCATCGACCGCAACGGTTGTATAGAGGAACTTCCGCTGCTGGATAAGAGCCAAGTCGCACAGCAGATACTGGATAAAGTAGTGAAGCTTCTTGCTGAATGACGGCTGTTATGGCAGGAGAGAGCAGCAGATGAATTACAAACAAATCCAACTAGGATTTATCGGTGCAGGAAGAGTCGGTACTGCGCTTGCAACGACGCTCGCCGCGCGCGGGTACCATCTAACAGCCGTTGCCAGTCGCAGCCGTGCATCAGCGGCCCGCTTGGCTGGCAAGATAAGTGGATGTCAGAGCTGTGCCACACCGCAACAGGTGGCAGAGAATGCTGATATTGTATTCATCACCACCCCGGATGATTCGATCGCTGCAGTCGCGGCCTCGATTACTTGGCAACCCCATCACCGGGTAATTCATTGCAGCGGCACACATTCACTCGATGTCCTTGCCGCTGCGCAGGAACAAGGGGCGATGATCGGATCGTTTCATCCATTGCAGTCTTTTGCCGACGTTACGCAGGCACAGGCAAATTTGCCTGGCTCCTTCTTTGCGATTGAAGCAGAAGGGATCTTACTCTCCTTCCTCGAAGCGATTGTCTCGGCCCTAAGCGGCACGTCGATCGTGCTGCAGGGAAGAGACAAAGTCCTGTACCACATAGCAGCGGTTTTCGCCTCCAATTATGTGGTGACTTTGATAAAATTAGCCGTTGATCTATGGCAGTCGTTCGCTGAGCCGGTTAAACCGGCGCAAGTGATCACTGCGTTGGCGCCACTTCTGCAAGGGACGATCAGCAATATCGATACGCTGGGGCTGCCGCGAGCTCTCACCGGACCGATCAGTCGCGGTGATGAAGCGACGATCAAACAGCATTTACGGTCCCTGCAGGAGACTATGCCGACACTCGTTGAGCTGTATAAGGAACTGGGTCGACAGACGATCCCTATTGCCGCAGCCAAAGGCGAACTTGACAATATAACAACGATGAGATTATCCGATTTATTGGTCAAAAAGGAGTGAAGACGATGAGAACGATGCTCCACAGCAAGATTCATCGGGCGCGAGTAACCGCTGTGAATCTCCACTATGAGGGGTCGATCACTATCGCCCGTGATATTATGGAGGCGGCCGATCT
Source organism: uncultured Thermotogae bacterium (assembly GCA_964433275.1). Taxonomy (GTDB): domain Bacteria; phylum Bipolaricaulota; class Bipolaricaulia; order UBA7950; family UBA7950; genus UBA7950. The sequence goes on along the minus strand of CAYSQQ010000024.1, from coordinate 3,961 downwards.
CTTTCCGTATGAACGCGTCGAAGTGCTGAACATAAACAACGGCGCGCGGCTTCGTACCTATGTGATCGAAGGAGAAGCAGGGTCAGGACAGATTTGCATCAATGGACCGGCAGCCAGAAGAGCGGTCAAAGATGATTTAGTGATCATCCTTGCCTATCGCTTAGCGCCGGATGAAGAAGCGCGCATGTTGACTCCCAAACTTGTCTATTTAAATTCATCCGATAATACGATCACCCGTATCAGGCCGCTAACTAAAAGCAAGGGGTTAGCGGCCAATGATTAATCGGGAAATGGAAATCACAACCGGCTAAATC
>CAYSQQ010000024.1:0-3547 GCA_964433275.1 uncultured Thermotogae bacterium | reverse complement strand
GGCTAAATCGATCAGGAGAACCAAATTGCGAATTACAATTGACAAAATAAAGAGAATGTGCGAGCAGGGTGAGAAGATAGTGATGCTCACCGCCTATGATTACCTGACTGCCCGGCTGGTAGATTCGGCTGGTGTGCCGATGATCCTTGTCGGCGATAGCCTGGCGATGATGGTGCTTGGCTATGAGACGACGATTCCGGTAACACTGGATGAGATGGTCCACCATACCCGCGCCGTAGTCCGCGGCGCGACGCGAGCATTGATCATAAGTGATATGCCATTTATGACTTATCACACCGATATCGCTGTTGCACTGGAAAATGCAGCCCGGTTTATCCAACATGGCGGGGCACAGGCAGTTAAACTGGAAGGAGGCAAAACAACAGCGAAGACAATCGCACGGATAGTTGACTGTGGCATTCCTGTGTTGGGCCATATCGGATTGACTCCGCAGTCAGTTCATCAGCTGGGTGGATTCAAAGTACAAGGCAAGACAACTCACAGCGCGCGCCGGGTATTAAACGATGCACTGGCTGTTGAAGAGGCCGGCGCATTTGCGGTTGTTTTAGAGTGTATTCCATCTCCGCTTGCCCAGTTGATCAGCGAACGACTCTCCATTCCGACTATCGGTATCGGCGCTGGACCGCACTGTGATGGCCAAGTTCAGGTGCTCAGCGATATTTTGGGACTCTTTCCAGGTTCTGTTCCGCGCCATGCCAAACGATATACTGATTTGGCACAGGAGATTACTGCTGCGATCACAGCTTACATCGATGATGTCAAGGAGGGAACTTTCCCGAATGCTGATCACAGCACGATTATCGATCAGTCACTCCTTACCGAGCTTTAACTTTCAGATCAGATATGGATGTAGTAACAACGATCACCGCAATGAGGGCTAAGCGGAGAGGGATTACCGGCTTAGTCGGGTGCATTCCCACAATGGGCTCTCTGCACGACGGCCATTTGGCACTTGTTAAAGAAGCAAAACAAAACAATGCTGTCGTAATAGTCAGTATCTTCCTCAATCCACCCCAATTTGACTCCCAGCAAGACTTTGCTCGTTATCCGCGTGATCTCAAGCGTGATTTTGCGCTACTTGAACGTGAGAAGGTCGATTTTGTTTTCACTCCTTCCTGCGAGGATATCTATCCGGCTGGGTTTGCTACTTGGGTCGAAGTGAAGAAGATCAGCGAACGGCTGGAAGGGGAGGCGCGCCCCGGCCACTTCCGTGGTGTGACGACGATCGTCACCAAGCTCTTTAACATTATCCAGCCGACACGGGCCTACTTCGGCCAGAAAGATGCGCAGCAAGTGAGGGTGATCTCCAAGATGATCACTGACCTGAACATAGATGTGGAGATCATCACTGTACCGACTGTCCGCGAAGCTAATGGGCTGGCAATGAGCAGTCGCAATTCGCTTCTCAGTGCAGCGGAGCGACAGGCAGCCTCTATTATCTACCGCACACTGACTGCAGCTCGTCAGATGCACAACAGTGGTATTGTCGATTCTGCCGCGATCCGCAGCGCAATGATCTCCTGCCTAAAGAAAGAACCACTGGTAACGATCGAGTATGTGGACATCGCTGCGGCCGACACATTAGACGAATTACCGGTAATCGATCGGGCAGCGCTCGTATCATTAGCCGTTAGAATCGGTAAAGTACGGCTGCTCGATAATCTTCTCCTCTATCCGCCCAAATAAGCGATCGCTTCGATTTCAACCTTAGCGCCCTTGGGAAGTGCAGCTACAGCAACACAAGATCGTGCCGGAGGTTCTCCGCTGAAGAACTCGGCGTAGACCTTATTTACCACGGCAAAATCGTTCATATCAGTCAGGAAGATTGTCGCTTTGACAATATCATCCATATCACCGCCGGCCGCCTGGAGGATAGACTGTAAATTTTCCAGTGAGCAGCGGGTGGCCGCAGCGATATCATCGATAATCAAATTACCCTCATTGTCGGCAGGAAGCTGCCCAGAAGTAAAGATAAACCGATTGGCAAAAATCGCCTGCGAATAAGGTCCTACTGCTGGTGGAGCAGTTTTACTGCTGATTACTCGTTTCATCATTTTCTCCTTAATTGACGCTTAAGTTTATAGGCCCATCTCCTCTCTGACAGCAGCAAATCCTTGCAGCGCAAAATCGAGGTCATCTTGTGAATGCGCCGCAGAGATCATAGTGCGAATTCGTGCCTTGCCGCGCGGAACTGTTGGAAAAGCAATCGCTTGGGCGAAGATATTCCGTGCAAAAAGGCGTTGCGAGAATTCTTGCGCTATCTTCGCTTCTCCCAACATAACCGGGGTAATCGGAGTCTCGCTGCTGCCGATATCGAATCCGAGCTGCTTCATCTTCTCCTTGAAGTAGTGCGTATTCTCCCACAGTCGCTGTACCGGTTGCTCCGTCTCAGTGAGAATATCGATTGCTGCGATACAAGCTGCTACATCAGCCGGAGTAGCAGCAGAAGAGAACAGGAACGGCCTGCCCCGTTGCCGTAAATATTCGATTATCGGCGCCTTCCCTGCAACATAACCGCCGATTACCCCGAATGCCTTGGACATTGTTCCAGCTTCGATATCGACTCGCCCGTGCAGAGCGAAATGGTTGACAATCCCTCGCCCATGATCGCCGAGGACGCCTTCCCCATGCGCATCATCGACCATCACCATAGCATCATACTCCTCTGCTACTGCCACGATATCGGGCAATGGAGATAAATCTCCGTCCATGGAGAAGACACCGTCTGTGACGATCAGTTTCTTCTTGATAGCTTTATTCTCCGCCAACAAGCGCTCCAGATCAGCTACATCGCAATGAGAAAAGATGACCCGCTTAGCCTTAGTAAGACGACAGCCGTCGATGATCGAAGCATGGTTAAGTTCATCGGTGAAGATAACATCTTCTTTACCCATCAGAAGAGGGATAACTGCGAGATTGACTCCCCACCCCGACTGGAGTGACAATGCCGCCTCTGTCCCTTTAAATGCGGCGATCTTCTGTTCCAGTTCAATGTGAATATTCATTGTGCCGGCAATCGAGCGCACCGCTGCCGGCCCTACACCCAACTGATCGATTGCATCCTTGGCAGCAGCACAAAGCCGAGAATCAGCCGCAAACCCCAAATAATTATTGGAGCACATATTAAGCATTCTCTGGCCGTCGACAACAGTCCACGCATCGACAGCGCTCTCGATGGTGCGAATGGTGTTATATAACCCTTGCTCTTGCAATGACTGTATGGTCTCGGTGATAAAGTCAAGTTTACTCATCTGTTCCTCCTCAGCGATAAGATATTCGATCTTCGATCGATATCCACGACACTGTATTTTTACATCTTAACGTAGATTTTGTCCTTCGTCCAATATTTTCGTATTCAATCTCGGCTTTCAGCGTCATCTTAACCTCCATCACCTGGGACCAAAACAATTACACCTCACGGCCTGCACCCTTGAAACTGGACCACTTGAAATTAGAGAATCGCCTGAGCAAAGGAGTCGATTCTCATGAAGAAAGACAGGTTCACAGCAGAGCAGGTGGTGCGGAT
>CAYSQQ010000023.1:0-11750 GCA_964433275.1 uncultured Thermotogae bacterium | reverse complement strand
ACCCCGAGCAGGTTGCCAGCTTCACGTAAACAATGCAGGTCCAAGGTCCAAGGTCCAAGGTTCGAAGAGGAGAGGAGAGGTTGAGAAGATGAGAAGAGAAGAGAAGATAGCTTGCTATCATGCAACCGCTCAACCTCCCAACTGTGAACCTCTGAACCTGCATTGATTCCGTGAACCTGCAATCTTCAACCGGATAAAAAATGCGAAAACAACTTTATATCAAAACTTGGGGATGCCAGATGAACTCTCATAAAACAGAGGGAATCGCCGGGTTGTTGGCGCAATTTGGATATGAATTATGTGACGATATCAATAATGCTGACGTGGTGATATTCAACACCTGTGCAGTGCGTAAAAAAGCTGAGCAGAAAGTGTATGGAAAACTGGGAGAAGTCTTGCAACATAAACAAAAACGGCGTTTTCTCCTCGGTGTCGGCGGCTGTATGGCGCAAGTACAGAAAGAGAAGTTGCGCCGTCGCTATCCAGAGATAGACTTTCTCTTCGGGACAACCGATATCAATCAACTGCCGCTGCTCATATCCCGCTGCAATGGACAGGCAACAGATAAAAAGGACCGAGTTAGTATCTCACCGCCGTGCCAGATCGAAGACCTTCCCTATCGGCGACGCAGTACTTTTCAGGCAATGGTGACGATTACAGAAGGATGTTCGCATTTCTGTTCCTTTTGCATTGTGCCCTATGCAAAAGGATTGATGCGCAGTCGTTCACCAACGGAAATAATCGATGAGATCACGAAAATAACAACCCAAGGGTATAAAGAGGTGCTGTTGCTGGGACAGAATGTCGATGCATACGGCCGTGACAATCCAGAATACGGTGACTTTGCCGGCCTCCTTCTGCAAGCAAGTAAAACGCCGATTTCGCGAATCAGATTTATCAGTTCTCATCCCCGTGATATGACAATAAGTGTGCTTGAGGTGATGGCTGCTGCAGCGAATATCTGCGAACATCTTCATCTTCCCTGTCAATCGGGCAGCGATCGAATCCTAACAGCAATGAATCGTATGTATACCCGTGCTCAGTTCCTTGCTCTTATTACAAATGCACGCGACATGATACCCAGATTGAATATCACCACTGACCTGATCGTCGGTTATCCTACCGAGAACGAAGATGATTTTTCTCTCACTCTCTCTTTACTGGAAGAGGTGCGCTTCGGTTCAGTTTTTGTCGCTAAATATTCTCCCCGTCCCGGAACGATGAGTGCAAATCTTCCTGATGATGTGCCGACAGAAGTAAAAGAGGAAAGGTTGCAGAAGGTGCTGCGCAGACAACGACAGATTGCAGGAGAGGAGAAAGAAAAGTTATTGGCACAAGAGGCCGCAGTCCTTGTTGAAGGGCTAAACAGGCAAGCAGGCACTCTATTCGGTCGCATGCGTGACTATCGAACCGTTGTCTTTCCCGGCGATGAATCCCTTATCGGAGAGATCATCACCGTAGTAATCGAAGCAAGTTCTCCTGGGACTCTGAAAGGAAGAATACTCCAAGGAAGGGGTAATGGGTACGAGGTAAGGGGTGATGGGTAAGAGGTCCAAGGTCCAAGGTCCAAGGTTCGAAGAGAAGAGGAGAGGTTAGGAAGATGAGAAGATGACAGGAGAGGAGAAGAGAAGATAGCTTGCTATCATGCAACTTCCCACCCGTGAACCTCTGAACCTGCATTGTTTCCGTGAACCGTGAATCTGATAACCTGATCATGGTAAATGGTGAATGGTAAATGGCGACTGATGACTGGTGACTGGTGACCCTTGAACCGTGCCCCATTTGTGTTTTAATCTCTTCGCTTAGCAACTAAAATAGTTATGGAGGAGTAATTATGATCATCACTGTTACCCCTAACCCAGCGGTCAATAAGATTTACTGGGTCGACAAACTTAAAATCGGCAGCAAGACACAAGATGAATTTCTTACGCGTGCTGCTCGTAGTTCTACTTCTGCAGGCGGTAAAGGAATAAATATATCGATCTTCCTGGCTGGAATGGGGGTAGAAAACGTTGCAATGGGTTTTATCAGCGGTCATGCTGGCCATGTGTTAATAAACGATCTGCGTGATAAAGGGGTGACGACGAATTTCTGTTGGACATCAGGAGAGACGCGTACGAATGTTATTATCATGGAGCGAGGCAAGGAGCATATTCCCATCCAGGTCGATGAGAGCGGCAGTGGCGTCACAACGATCGAGGTGGAACGGTTTATTCGGCGTTATAAACGTGCCCTCAGCCGCGCCTCGTGGGTTGTCCTCGGCGGCGCTCTTCCACCGGGAGTTGATGTCAACTTCTACCACAGATTGACTGAACTGGCGAAAGAGAAAGGGATCAATGTTGTGGTGAGTGCAACGGGAACACCGCTCACGCGAGCGCTTTCCGCTGCTCCCTATCTCGTCAAACCTGATTTAAGAGAGAGTCTGATATGGGATGAGATGATCCTGGACACAGAGGAACATATCATCGCTGCCGGCAAAAAGGTAATTGCGATGGGAGTCGATATGATGCTTATCTCACATGAGGTGACAGGCGATATTTTAATCACTGCAGAGGGGGTATGGGAGGTCAAGGCACGTGTGGAGATGTCGCAATTACAACATCTGGTTGGGGCCGACGATGCCTTTCTTGGTGGAATGATCTACAGACTGCAAGCAGGCGAGGAAGTAGAGGAGGCGCTTAAATTCGGCATGGCAGCAGGAACACTCTATGCTGAGCATGGAGCTTCGGTCTGCCGTGTACAAGAGAAGATAGAACAAGAGATGTCGATCATCACACTCGCGCAATTGGAGGGGCCACAATGAAAGTGCGGGATATCATGACTAAAGACTTAACTTCGATAGAGAAAGAGATATCCGTCAAAGAACTGGTCTTTATCTTGAACAGCTCAGGAATAACGAGTGTGCCGGTCGTCGATGACGAAGAGAAATTAATCGGATTTATCTCCGAATCCGATATTATTAAAGCGGCTCTGCCAGGATATTTTGAGCTTCTCAGTGGAATAGCGTTCATCCCTGATATGGACCACCTATCAAAAAAACTGGCCCAGATAGAAGATGATGCGATCGAAAAATACATGCAGCGAGAGGTCGTCTGGGTATACGACGACGATGATGATCTTCAAGTAGCAGATATGATGATCCGGAAAAACATTCGCAATATCCCGGTCGTCGACCACGAGAGCCATTTAGTCGGAGTGGTCACACGGATCAATCTCATGCAGCAGTTGCTCTAAAACGATCCCTCTTTGAACCGCAAACTATGTCGCATAAACTTACTATTGATTCCATTTTAAGAGATAGATTAGATCTGGCGCGGTTTGCTGTTTTACAGATAGATAACGGCGGAGATATTAAGGTTGCGTTATTTTCGACCGGCAAACCCAGTGAAAAGACGCTCGGCGACATGCACACTGCAATCCAAATTATCCGTGATCATACCGCCGCAGTCGTCCTTGTCTGTGGCAAAGAGATGGAGAATATCTTACCACCCGACTGGATGGTCATCGATACCGCGCTGTTGGCGCAGATTCTATGTCCTGCTATGCCTGCATATACCATCCCTTATTTGCGAGAGCATTATTCTCTTTCCAGCGGCATAGATGATGACGCAGCCGCAATCGGTTATATATTCTGCCGACTCATTAAACAGGCTCTCTCTCTTCCATCCGCTCTCCTCAGCGATTTGGCAGATCTCTCAGAATTGCATCTTGCGGTTCTCTTTCGCCGTTTGACAGAGGTGTCTCTGTTAACAGAACAGACGGCATGTAAAGAGAAAACCACCGCAAAATCCAACCGCATCCCCAAACCAACCGTTCTTGTCAACACAGATGAGATATTTACACCTGATGGACTGCTGGCAACGATGATGGACGATTTTGAACTGCGATTAGAGCAACAACAGATGGCAAAAGCAATCATCGATCTCTTCCGTGATGGAGGGACGCTCGTTGTTGAAGCCGGTCCTGGTACGGGAAAGACATTTGCCTACTTGATCCCGGCGCTCCAGTTTTTGCGTAATACTTCTGATTCTGACGCAGTAAAAATTGTCGTCTCGACACGAACAAAGAACTTACAAGACCAGATATTCCGTGTGGATATCCCCTTCCTCATTTCGCATTTTGCGCCGGATATCAACGTTGCCCTGCTCAAAGGGCAAGAGAATTATCTCTGCTTAAAACGCTGGGAAGAATTACATGCGGAGATCGCCGGTAAATTTGATATGGATGGGCAACGGCAACTCCTATTGTTACTCCTTGTGTGGCGAGAAGAGACAAGAGACGGTGATATCGAAGCATGCAGCGCTTTTCTCGCCGCTCCACGGTCACAAAGGCTTTGGTCGCAAATAAACTGTGACCTTCGCCTCTGCCCTGGCAAACGATGTCCGTTTACCGAGGACTGCTTTCTGCTCAAGGCTCGCCAACAGGCGAAGCGAGCAGATCTACTCGTTACCAACCATTCGCTCCTTCTCGCCGATAGTCAGGCTGACAGAGCGATCATCGGCGGATATCAGTATTTGATCATTGACGAAGCTCATGCCATTGAAACGGCAGCGCGACATACATTTACCGAGACGCTCTCTGTCTGGACGATCACACGGTTAATGCGTGATCTCAGCGGAAAATATGATCTTCGCAAGCCGGATAATAAACCGACACCTTCCTCTGCCGGGTGGTTGAATAAACTTTCTCTCACCTCTGAAGGCGAGAAAGTGCAGCGCCGGATACTTGATAACGTAGCCGCACTTCAACGAGTGAACAAAATTTTCTTTGCTGATATTGCCGGCCGTTTTCTGCTGCCCGCTGGGAAGAAAAATGGGAGAGCAGTCACTGCAATACGTTACCAAACACCGCTGCCAATTCCCGCTGCCAAGATAGAAGATCTTACCAGCGTCATTGAGCTACTCCAGTTATCTCTCTTCGATCTTGGTGACTATCTAACGCAAGCTGAAAAACGCGAGTTGGAGATATATCAGATCGAACTCGAACATGTACGTACTCTGATCGACGAACTGTTCTCTGCGGATGATCAGGAGTCTGTTTATTGGTACAAGCAGCGCGGTGATGCAATTGAGTTTTTCGCTGCCCCAATCAAGATCGCCGACATTTTGGAGCAGAATATCTACCAATACATAGATGGATTGATCCTTGCTTCCGCCACACTCTCTCTCAATGGTAATATCGATTATTTGACCGCACAGATCGGTCTTAAGGGCAGTCCCGGCAACGAGATACAAACGCTTATCCTTCCCAGTCCCTTCCCTTATCAGCAGCGGATGCGTCTCTATCTGCCGACATTCCTTCCCCTCCCTGATGATTCCCGGTATGCCGAGACGATCTCCGCGCTGCTGAAAAGGGTGATCAGCGCCACAAAGAGAAAAGGACTTGCACTCTTCACCTCGTACCAGTTATTGAAAGTCGTCGCTGATAACTTGCGCAATGGGGCGCCGCATATATCTCTATTTGTGCAAGCAGGTGGTATCTCACGGGCAAAACTTATTGCTGCGTTCAAAGGAGCAAACAAGCCGGCGATCCTTCTGGGAACCGACAGTTTCTGGGAGGGCGTTGATTTACCAGGCCATGAGTTAGAAGTTCTCTTCATCACACGACTTCCATTTCCCGTTCCTACGGAACCGATCACTGCCGCGTTAAGCGAGAGGATACACGCCGCGAACCGGAATCCGTTCACAGATCTTTTTCTCCCTGCAGCCACGCTGAAATTACGCCAGGGGATCGGTCGCCTCATTCGCTCCCGCTCTGACAAAGGAGTGGTGATCATCACCGATCAACGGATGGTGACAAAAAGTTACGGCGCCCTGTTACGCAATTCACTGCCCGTCCAAGGGCTGAAAGTCAACGATGAGCAGGCTCTTCTCCTTGATCTTGATCAGTGGTTCGATTAAGCTAACCAAATCAGTCGTTATCCTTGCTTGCCTAATCAGTGGTGAAAAGACGGTAAGGATATTACAACCGTAAATTTATCCGAAGGAGGAAAGGCCCTGCTGGTTTACTTTTTACATGCGTTGGTCTAAATATTATATTCCGACTCGCAAGGAGACCCCTAAGGATGCTGAGCTGATCAGCCATAAACTGATGGTCAGAGCAGGGATGATTCGCAAGGTTTCCGCCGGGATTTATAACTATCTGCCGTTGGGGATGAAAGTTCTGCAGCGTATCGAGACGATCGTTCGTGAAGAGATGAATCGCTGCGGAGGATTGGAGATAAAGCTACCTATTATCCAGCCGGCGGAGTTATGGCAGCGAACTGGTCGGTGGACAGATTTCGGCCCGGAAATGTTCAAACTGACGGATCGCAAAGGGCAGTCGTTTACTCTCGGTCCGACTCACGAAGAGATAATCTCCGACCTGGTGCGGATCGATATCCGGTCTTATAAAGAACTCCCTCTCCTCCTTTACCAAATAAATGACAAATATCGCGATGAGATCAGACCGCGATTCGGCCTGATGCGGTCGCGTGAGTTCCTGATGAAAGACGGCTACTCGTTCCATGCAGACAAGGAATCGCTGGAGGAAATGTACCACCATATGTACAAATGCTACAGCCGGATATTTACGCGTTGTCAGCTTGATTTTACCGTGGTGGAAGCCCCTACCGGTCTGATGGGAGGGAACATTTCACACGAGTTTATGGCGTTGGCCGACGCAGGAGAAGATGAAATCGTCTACTGCCAAAAGTGCGGATACGCCGCCAATCTTCAGATTGCTACCTTTAATGCTGAGGATTCTGACGAGGAAGAGAGAGAGGAGCAATTAAAACTCGTTGCCACACCTGACAAACGGATAGCAAGCGAGGTGGCCTCGTTGCTTGGAGTTGGAGTCGAGCGAATCGTCAAGACGTTTATCTACGCCACAGAAAAGGGGCATATCGCCGTCCTTATCGGTGGAAATCACAAGTTGGCCGAAGAGAAACTCCATGCTGCTCTTGCTGATCCGCATCTCGCTCGCATCGACGATGAGCAGCAAGTGAGAAGACTCACTGGCGCATCGTTTGGATCGTTGGGACCGATCGGCCTCAATATGCCGATTATTGCTGATAAGTCGCTCGTAAACTTCCGTAACTTCATCGTCGGAGGGAATAAAGAGGGACATCACTACTGCGGTGTCAATTTTGGTCGGGATGTGAAGATCGATCGATTCATACAAATTCGCCGCGCTGAGCCGGGGGACCACTGTTCCCATTGCTCTGGCGAACTGGTCTTCAGACGCGGAATTGAAGTAGGACAGATATTCCAGTTAGGGACTAAATATTCTGCCGCGCTGGGAGCGAATTTCTTATCCTCTAACGGTGAAGAGAGACCGCTGATTATGGGCTGTTATGGAATCGGCGTCAGTCGAATTTTAGGGGCGATCATCGAACAGCATCATGATGAGAAAGGAATTGTTTGGCCGACCGCATTAGCGCCGTTTACCGTTATCATCATTCCCCTCCCTGCGACGGGCGAACAGCTGTCTGTGGCGGAAAAGATCTACGTCGTCCTTGCGCAAGCAGGCATTGATGTTCTTCTTGATGATCGCAAAGAGTCAGCAGGGGTTAAATTTCATGATGCTGAACTGTTAGGAATTCCCATCCAAGTGGTGATCGGCAAACAGAGTCTTGCTGCTGAGACAATCGAACTCCAGCGACGCTCCGGCAGCGAAAAAATATCTGTCTCGCTTGTTAATGGCGTCACCGACGTTGTTGCGCGCATTGCAAAGGAGATTGCTAAACCGACAATAGATTAAAGTCGGACTTAATCAACCGTAAGTATTCAGCGAACCCCGTCTATCAGGTATTCGGGGTCGTCCCTGACCCCGAAAAAGTGCAAGTTAGACCTTCCATTTTCTTGTCGGGCTCAGAGACGAGCCCGACTACAGGGGACGGGGTTGACTGAATATTTACAATCAACCTGGCTGAGGCAGCAGGGTCAATATTGCAAAAGAAAATCTCTTTATCCTTTCGAATCAGCTTTTGGGAAGCATGGCAATCCGCCAATATTCTTGTACGGTGGTGATCAGTTTTTCAAAATCCTTGCGGTTAACCGGCTTGGTCATATAACTGGCAGCGCCGCTGTCATACGCCCTTACCGCATCCTCTTCGCGTGGCGATACAGTAAGGACAACGACTGGAATCCGCCGAAGTTGCTCATCCTGTTTGATCTCTTCTAAGACTTCAAATCCATCGACCTTGGGGAGATTCAGGTCAAGTAGAATAAGATCTGGCCGAGGAACATCACTAAAATCACCGCGCTGAAAAAGGAACTCCAACGCTTCCGCTCCATCAATAGTAAAGAAGAGATCGCATTTGATCGCGCTTCGCTCCAGCGTCCGTTCAATGATCTTCACATCAGTCGGACTATCTTCCACTACTAAAACCTTCATCCGAGGAGAATTTTGCATTTGTCACCACCTTTTTTTAGACGTTACTTTCGGAATAGAAAAGTAGAAAGTAGTGCCTTTACCGACTTCCGACTTTACCCAAATTTCACCCTTATGTTCTGTAACAATTCGTTTACTGATGGCAAGACCAGCTCCAGTTCCTTCAAATTCATTAGGGTTCAATTGCTCGAACATACCGAATATTTTCGCTTGGTAACGAGCTTCTATTCCAATACCATTATCCTGGACAAAGAAGGTGCAAAGTCCGTTACCGGTATCTTTCCAGCCCACCCGAATAGCTGGCAATGCCTTGTCGTTAAATTTAACGGCGTTGCTGATAAGATTACGAAACAGCTCAGCAATGCGTGTTTCACTTCCCATGACTTGCGGAAAGTGATTCGCTATCTGAAGATTCACGCTCCGGTCCCGGAGAAGCGCCTCTAAATCTTCTCTTGCCTCTTGGAGAACATCACCCACATTGACCCGTACAAATGATGCTGTATCCATACGGATACTGGAGAGAGCGCGAAGATTATCGACTAACGCCCGCATCCGATCGGAACAATTCATAATTATCTCCAAATATTCAAGCCCTCCTTCTTCCAGTTTCTCCTTATAATCTTCCAACAGATAAGAGCTGTAGACAGAGAGTGTGCGAAGAGGCTCTTTGAGGTCATGCGCAACCACATGTGAGAATTCCTCCAAGTTTTCGTTGCTTTGCTCAAGACGTTCCGTCTTTTCACGCAATCCCTCTTCCAATCGCTTGATCTCGGTGATGTCGATATAATAATCGATTCGCCCCCCTTGATACTTGTCAGTTTCAATCGGAATGCTCCGATATTCGAAGATCCGTTCCTTACACCCCGAGCCGGAACGTACCCGACAGATATGTGAGTCGATCCGTTTGTTGTTGTTAACAGCATCGGCAACGATCAGGCGGAAATCATCGATCTCTTCCAATACACCTACATACCGATTAAACGCGGCCATCACATCGATACCGATCAATCTCTCACGATCGACTCCGAAAAAGGTTTCGATCATCGCATTCGCCCATACAACCTCCCGCTTTTTGTCGATAATGATAATCGCTGAATCGAGCGTGTCGATACCATCTTCAATCAAATAACGGTACTTTGCTTCTGTCTCCGCCAGTCGCCGTTCCAGTTCCTCTATCTCTCGCCGATCAGAAATCTCCATAATGGCAGCCATCCGCCCTTTAGCTCGTGTTGCCACAAATTCAACCGGAATGACAACCTTCTTTGCCGAAATCAAGCGTGTCTTGACATTTTCCACCATTCCTCGTTCAAAGACACGGGTCAATGCGGATTTTACATTGCCTGTATCGTCAGGGTGAACATATTCCGCCATGCTCAATTCTCGTTTTTTCGCATATCCGAGGAGAGCATGTGATGCCTCATTCCGCCGCAGGATATTGCCATTTTTATCAACAAAATGGATCATGTTGATAGAATTTTCAAAGATATCCTCATCAGATAGCTCTCTTAAATTCTTTGCTCGTTGCCACTCTTCCCGCTTGCGGGCACGTCTTTGGTTGAACCAACCGATGCTTATTCCCAACGAAAGAGATAAGACCATTAACCCAAGCGGAAGTAATAGGCCCTGCTCCCGTAACAAAGGAAATCCCGCCATAGCGGTAAGAAAGCCCAACAACGCTCCTCCGCGTATTTTGCACAGCGCTGAGCCAATCAACAATGGAATAATCAAGGCGATAAATACAATTTCGGCGGAGAGATGGTTCTGCAATGCAAAGAGCAACCCAATGACTACACTGTATATTACGATTAATATAATCGTTTTTTCACGTGAAGTTAATTCTCCCATCAATAAGGATCATCCTCATATTAAGCGGGTTTTCTTCAATATTGAGTGGAGCGCGAACAGCATCCGGACTACACGCGCTGCTGCATCACCACGGTAAATACCCTCTGCAAGGATAAAAGAGGAACCTTTTATTCCCCAAGACACCGATCACCTAACAAGTGGAATTTTTTCTTCGTAGACCTAAATAATTAAATTACCATCCAAATTCAGAGACGATGGTTCTATCAATCGTATCAGATGATGCTTATCACAAATTTGGAGTTTACGGCTTTTAATAGTGATGATGCCGCGTTCTTCGAATTCAGAGAGAGTTCTGATTGCCGTTTTCGAGGAGACTCCGGCCATCTCAGCCAGCTCAGTGCGGGAAAGTTCAATTCCGCTCTCTCCGAGACAGAGGATCAAGCGTGCTAATCGTTCTTTACTGCTGGCATACGAACGTTCGGCAAGTTTGTTCTGAAAAGCCTTTATCTCTTCTGATAACTTCTTAAACAACCGGAAGATTACCTTGGGATGGCGTTCGAGAAAGTAAAAGAAATCTCCGCGTTCGATGAATCCGACAACGGAGGAATCAAGCGTCTTAGCGTATGCATTATGACTCCCCTTATCAAAGAGAGTTGTCTCTCCTAAAATCTCTCCTGGACCGATGATTTTTAAGATTTGACTCTTGCCGCGCAGACTCCGTTTGACAATTTTGATCGTCCCCTGAAAGATAAGGTAGAAGCCGAATGCAGGAGCTCCCTCCATGAAGATGATCTCATCATGTCCGTAACGAATCTCTTTAATCATTGACCGTAGTTTTTCAAGATCCCGTTCTTTCAGATCGGAAAAGATAGTAAAGTTGCGTAGTTCAACCATAATGGTTCTCCTCGCGTAACACCTTCCTGCTTGTTGATCGCCCAATTCTATCGCCAAAATACGGATAAGTCAATCCTATCACCACCTTTCAATAGAAAGGATCAATAGCTTATTGTAATACATATCACACAAAAAACCAACCTGCCTGAATCAGAATGAATAAACGACCAGGAAAGACGATCAGTACGCAAGAATAAACGAGCTCTGATAGATATGTAAACTGATAGCTGTACTGCAACACAGCAATTTTACATCCACTTTCTGTCCCTATTTAACCACAAAGAGACAGAAGCAGGAATCGAGATTTATGCGTCGTAAACATACAAGCCGCACACTTTTGATTGGCAACCAAACAGACTATTACAACGCAGAACAGAGACACTTTGGGATTGACTATTTGTCACCGGTGAAGTATCTTAACAGCAGAAAAATTTAAGTAGGTTCACGGTTGGGAGGTTGAATGGTGAATGGTGAATAGTAAATGGTTTAAGAAGTTGGGAGATTGAGAGGTTGCATGATAGCAAGCTATCTTCTCTTCTCCTCTCCTCTTCGAACCCTATGAACCCAACGAACCCCGTGAACCCAACGAACCCAACTTCCCAACCGTGAACCTCTGAACCTTGAACCTGGATAGTTACCGTGAACCTGTCACCAGCCAAAAAACTATGAGACTGCAC
>CAYSQQ010000022.1:0-12433 GCA_964433275.1 uncultured Thermotogae bacterium | reverse complement strand
TAGCGCTCCTGCAACTCGCGCTCGGACGGGAAACAGCCATCAGTGTCGAACTTCCCTGAGATAATCCATGAGCGCAGTATCTCCTTCAGCTGGTAGTACAATGGAATCGGACTCTGCCGATCCAGCGTCTCCGTCTTAATTGTATCTTGTCTATACATCATAACGTTATGAACTATAGCACAACTCTGGTCGAAAGTCAAGTGGACATTTGTCCTATACAATCGGATCGTCATCCGGCTGATGTCGTAGCGCTCCTGCAACTCGCGCTCGGGCGGGAAACAGCCATCGGTGTCGAACTTCCCTGAGATAATCCATGAGCGCAGGATCTCCTTCAGCTGGTAGTACAATGGAATCGGGCTCTGCCGATCCAGCGTCTCCGTCTTAATTGTATCTTGTCTATACATTATAACGTTATGAATTATAGTTCAACAAAGATCGAAAGCCAAGTGGACATTTGTCCTATACAAAATGAGTATGAGTAAGCGCTGGCGAGCTTTGTCAGGTAAATATGCGGTTGGCAGCTAAAGCTGAGCCATCGACAAAAAGGGGCCGGTGGAGAAGCACCGCGCTCTATGGCGCCGAGACCCGCCGGTGAAGCAGGGAGATCGCAGTCTGGTTAGTGGTATTAACCAGCCGTCCCAGCGCGGATATCAACCCGAACGCTGACTGTGCAAAGAAAGATTGGATATGGTATACTGGCGTGGTGTAGAATTTTCACCTCATGTCCTTGCCAAATAGATAGGCAGCGGTATCCCGAAGAAAAACAGCGGAATTAGGAAGATCTTTATGAAAAAGAAACATCTGCTATACGATAGGTTTGATCCTGAAGAATTAATTATGCGTGATTACCTGGCAGTTGACCGCACAGCGCTTGCAAATGAGCGTACCTTGCTTGCAAATATTCGCACAGTGCTTTCTCTCTTTGTGGTTGGGGTGTCTTTACTCCAGTTCTTTAACTCGCTTGTATTGCATAGTGTTGGCTGGGTGCTGATAATTTTTGCTCCTGGAGTCCTCGCATCTGGACTATGGCGTTTCCTCATAATGAGGAGACAGATTAAGAGAATGAAAGAAACGAACAATGGGAAATGACGACGATTTAGATCCCTAAATTTGTGATCTTGAGATTTAATGGAGAGAAGCGATCCTTTCTGAGTGTGATATAGGATGGTGGGGCAATCTCCACCTTCCACAGACCCGTCCGCCTCCCACTTGACTATCCCAATTTTATGAGATATTCACCTTGTTCTCCTCCCCCACTACGGGCTTGCCCATCTTCAGGGACTGATCGATCGCCGCAATGACGTGCGGGGGAAGCTTACTGATGTTTAGCAGCAGCCGATGTCGCGCTTGTTTGCTGTCTTTATCCCAGTAAGATTCAGCGATATGATAGGTAACGTACTTCTTGTTTCTTGTACGTGCTCCAGGATTTCTTAACGAACATGGTCCTCACCCCCTACTGAATCTATTAATACTGTAAATGTCAAGTGGAAATTTCCTTATCTTCTGAGATCAGCAAAATGGCAAAAAATAACTGAACGGCCGCAACACAAACACAACGGCGCTAAAGCCTTTGCGGGGGTATCTACCAGTCCCAGCTGCACAAGAGCCAAATCTTCTAACTACTTGCGCTGTTTGCTCCAGTCCAGTCAAAAATGTAGTCAAAGCTAACATCGATTTCCTTTCCGCCGTGGCGAGGTCGCTGAACACTTCATCGATTCGCTCCTGTTTCCACGCCCGATAGACGGCCAACAGCCCTGCTCGGCGCATGCTGAAGGAAACATCTCTTTCTCTCTGAGACCAGTGCTTCGGTAAAAAACACCTGGAATACAGCAATACAATTGAACTACGAACTACAGGTATTTGGGGAAAGTTGGGTTAAGTTCACCTCTGCTGCACCAGATAGAGCGAGATATCTCTCACTTTTACTGAGGTTTGCCCCCAACGCTCGATCTGTTCACTGCGGGTATAGCCGATGAGCCATGTGCCGGTGGTAATATTTATCCCCACTTTTTGTAACAATCGCGGGAGATATTCGGGCCAGTAGGTATCGACTACTGCCGCTAAATACGTTCCCATTTCGTTCCCATAAGTTACGACGCTTATCCCCGGTGCGATCGCTTTTAATGGGTAGACCGTTGCATCTCTGATAAGGAACGATTGGCGCAGCGAGTGCGGCAGATTGTTAGTTACGGTAACGACTGCTTCGCCTTCCAGTTGGAACTTTATCGGTAGAGACCTGACGCGCTTCACAACCAGGCAGCAGCGCTCACCGTCTCTCATCGTGATTACAAGTTCGTCATCCTCTATCCGCGTCAGTGAGGGCGGTCTTCCGTCCAGCACAGAATGAATGAGGTCATTATCTCTCACTTTCAGGCTGATTTTCGCTGATTGAGGGGTAAATAATCCGTATGAAATAATTGAGAAACCATATAAAGCTTGCACGTTAAATGATGTTCTAACGGCATATACATCTAATAAGAAAACCGGCCGGTTTGAGTATAAACCGGATAAAACCGCAATAATAATCGTCGCTCCAATAAAGAAAGGCAATATCAACCGCCGTTGCTTCACGCGCACCGCAATGAGTGAAAAACTAATCAGGACAGCACTGACGGCCGCCAGGACTGCCCAACGGGACGGCCGTTCTACAATCATTTGCCCTAATTGGTCTGCTGTCAGTCCAATGTCTGGCGCAGGGCGAGGCGCAACAATAAGTGGAACGAGCGCCGCTCTCTGTTGGGAAGAGAGATCGAATGAGCGCCGGGTAACGAGTAATAATTCGCCGTTGCCATGCCGGGCCGCGATGAGAAGCGGCCAGTTACCGTCGCGTGATTTTACAATCGCATCGTCGCGGAGCTCACCGGTGAGGATGGATAGACCGGCAGTATCAGTCGTTACTACTGGATTTTTCAGCGGTAGGAGATCGCGCAGAATCGGTGAATCGTGGAGAAAGAAGTCACTGCCGGTAAAGAGAACCAGCCGACCGCCGATATGAACCCATTTAGCGATCGCTGCCCACTGCTCCCGCCTGAGAGGCGGCGGTGTAAGACGGCCGATGAGGAGGGCTGAAATCGTTCCATAAGCACGCCAATCACTCGGAAGAGCGCTAGTGGCGAGGATGATTGGATCTTCATCCAGATCAAGCGCAATATCGCCAACGACAAGCGGAAATCGTTCTTCCCGTAAAAACGGACGCAAATCGTGCTGCCAAGAAGCAACTGGATCTTCCGCGTCGTCATATAAGATGATCTCAAATAGGTGATTTGAGCGATACAGGACGATCGCCGTTTGTCGGAAATAGGTTGCACCCGTGCCAGCAGAAATTACGAGACGCGTCTCCATCGTCCCCTCACCAATCCATGGGTTGCCAACTATCTGGCGTAAAACGAGCGAGCCGCTAAACCGCGGGGCAAGTCCAGATAATGTTAATTCAACCAATGCTGCTTGATTAACAGTATGGAACCCACCAAATCCGATCTTGGCATCAATCGCCGGACCAGCAGCGCCATAGATACCAAAGAGAAATAACCAGAGAACCACTACCCTGATCGCTCGGATCCATTTACGCACCACAATCGCCTCTGTTAATTCTCACTTTCTGGTGTTGTTATATCTGCCCATATCGCATTGTACGATAAAACTGGTGTAGGAACGAGCAAGTAGTGCGATTCGGTGAGTTGATCCCTGCTTCAGTCGCTGCTGTTCCCGGTTGCGTGCCCCCTGGATGATGGGGTTAATGGACTCGCTGGCTTTGGACTCATTGACTCTATTGCGGCAGGTTGTTCACTGCCAGGTGAGCGTCTTCGTCAAAGACATCAGCGTAGATCTGGGTCGTCTGCACTGATGCATGTCCCAGTTGTTTCTGCACTAAACGGAGGTTGTATGCACTGGCGCGATAGAGGCGCGATGCATAGGTATGGCGGCACGAGTGGATAGAAAACCGCGGCGGTAAACCGGCAGTCTGGGCTTTCTGTTTGAAGATGCGGTAGACAGCGGTGCGCGTCAATGGTCTGCCTCCTCCCCGACTGGAGAGGAAGAGATATGCGTTACGAGCAGTCGACTCACCGGTCTTTTTCTTCCACGCCAAAAAATCGCTGAGGTGACGCCGCAGTGACTTTCCGATCATCACACCGCGTTTCTTATCACCTTTTCCGTTCCGCACCACCACAACGGGGTAATCGGATTCTAAAAGCAAGTCACTTATCTTTAGGGAGCAGATCTCTGAAACGCGTAATCCGGTATCAAGCGCGAGATGGATGATTGCCCAATCTCTGTCTGCCTGCCGGTTACCGTTCTTATTATTTGCGCGCCCGGCAGCTGCGGCGTGGCAGAGATCTTTCAGTCGTTTTACTTGCGCGTCGGTCATAAAATCTTCGACTGTGAGTTGTAGCGCCATTAGTCCTCCTTATGATATAGTCCCTTTAGTCATCTGCATATCCTATTGATTTTGCATTGATGAGCAAGAGACATCTGTCGCAACAAAAGGTTCCTTTTGTTGCGACAAAGGAACTAATAACGCGCAAAGCACTATTAGATCAGGACTTCAGCGCTTCAAGTCTCTTGAGCTGTGAGTCTCTGATCATACAGAGGAAGGGTGAATTACATAGATGGGGCCGTTGGAGGGCAAATACGGCCATCTCACTCGATCACATATTGTTCAACGATCTTCTTCTCCTCACCGCGGATTTCCGCGATCACTTCAAAATATTGCGCAATGCCGGAACGCTGGAGTTTCTCTTTGAGTAGATTGTCGAGCTGGAATATACCAGCTGAATTGGCCATCCGTACTTCGATTCTGACCGGCTTGTTTTTTCCGGGAGAAAGCTTGACTTTGGTGATCGCTATTGCAGATACAGAATGGATCGTCGGTGCGCCAGCGGTAAATGGAATTCGGGCACGGCCTTTCTCCATATCGAGCGCATCGGCAATCTTCACTACTCCGGCTTCAACAGTGAACGGCAGCACGGCGCGGCGATGAGAGAAGATAGCGTGAAGGACCTCAGATTCAATGATAGTGTACGCCGAGCCAGTATAGATGTTTTCGATCAGCTCAGCGATCAGTGGCGGCGCCAGCACCACGGACATCTCTTCATGCTGGTCGCGATGGATAGCGTGGCCGATATCATGGAGGAGTGATGCAAGGACGACAATTACTTCCGCGTCAGTAACTTCCAAGTTATGATCCTTAACCACGCAGGGGACAACTCCGTGTTCAATGAGCAGTCGTAACAGTTTAAGTGCGATATTTGTGATGATCTTGATATGAACTGGTCCATGGTCGTTTAAGTTCAACCGATTGAGCGCATTAATATTAGAGCATTCCCATAATGTCTGAAGGCGCGTTGAATTACGAACGCGCTCCATTATCTGTGCCAATCGCTTGTTACCACGTATTGGTATACTAAATTCCACTGCTATCTCCTCTTAATGGTTCCCACCATTTTGGTCTGTCTTCTGTACACTGCTGGTTATCAAGCGTCTGGGCGTGTTCGAGATAACGGATCCGCTCGCGGAGAAATTCAATTTCACTGACCAATCTTTCGACCAGTTGAGCATCTCTGCTATGGCGCTCGATATCGCCTTGTTTGTTTCTGTTTGATATCAAACTGTCAATATTACTATTTGCTTTACACACGTCTAATTCAAGCGAAGCTCTTAAAGCTTCGCTTGCTTCGGTAATAGTTAGTCCACTATCATATAAATCCTGGAGTCGGCGAAGAATTTCTACGCCTTCATCGACGATTAAAATCTGGTTATTAGATCCGCGGCGGATAAGGCCCGCCAATAAATCCTTAACCGCTTCCATTCGGTTTCGCGCCTGATTGATGGTTCTAAGTCCTAATATGGTACGCAGGTCATTGATCGTGTGCATCTAAAACCTCCTATCTCTTAGGATACCGCAGATAACTATGCGTTGACAACTATTACCACAATCTGATAATCTCTCATTGGGATGAAAATACAGATACTTGATCAAGCTCTATACCGTAAAATTGCTGCCGGAGAGGTAATCGAACGTCCGGCTTCAGTACTCAAAGAGCTGCTGGAAAATGCTATCGACGCAAAAAGTGAGAGTATCGAGATCGATGTGGAGCAGGGAGGGATTACGCGGATTGTCGTACGCGATAACGGCGAGGGTATGGATGATGCTGATCTGCAGCTATGCGCGCAACGGCATACCACTAGTAAGATCACAAGCGAAGCCGACCTTGCGTCGATCACCACGTTGGGGTTTCGCGGTGAGGCGTTGGCCAGTATCGGTGCGGTATCGCAATTGGTCATCACTTCACGGCCAGCTACTAGCGAGACAGCTCATCAGATTGCGATTGATGGCGGAACAAGCAGCAAGTTGATTCCGGCGGCACGGGGAGTAGGGACAAGCGTCGCAGTGAGCAATCTCTTTTTCAACATGCCGGCCCGCCACCGGTTTCTCAGTGCTCCGCGGGCAGAATTTTACCATCTGGCACGGATAGTACGGCGTACTGCATTGGCATATCCACACTTGGGATTTCGCCTGCGCCATGATCAGCGGATAATCGTTGAAGCGGCGCGTGTTGAGGGGCTTCGCGAGCGGATCGGGCAAATTTACAATGCAGCGGTCAGTCGCGCCCTGATCGCGATCAATGCGGAACAATCTGATATCAAGGTCAGTGGCTTGATCAGTCGGCCGGAGATTACGCATGCTGATCGACGTAATCAACTACTGGTCGTCAATGGTCGGCCGATTGCCGATAAGATGCTCTCTTACACTCTGTCACAGGCATATCGCGGTCGCATCCGTAGTGGAGCGCACCCACTGGTAGTTATCCACATTGATCTTCCTGCTGATTCACTCGATGCCAATGTTCACCCGCGCAAGGAAGAGATTCGGTTTGTGGATCAGAAAAAAGTGCAGCAGGTGTTGATGCGCGCATTACAGGTCGGATTGACTTCGCCCCATCTCCGTGATGCCGCGCCGTTCTTCATCGGCAGTCCGCAGAAGGGAACAGCACGACAGATCGCTGAACCGCGCTGCGCTGCGTATCGTGAAATAGATCGTCCTCTTCCGCTGAACCTCAAAGCCGAACTTCAGCGGACAAAGGAGATGAAATTAAGTCTTGCCGAACCCGGTCTCGATCCGCTGTTGACGGACAAAGAAAGACAGCAGGCCATCGGACAGTTGCATAATATGTATATCCTCGTGCAATCAGAGACCGGGTTGGGAATCGTCGATCAGCACGTTGCCCATGAACAGATTCTCTTTGAGCAACTCCAGGCGGATGTAGACATACAACGCCTTGACCGGCAACGATTTCTGACGCCGGTGCGAGTCGAATTGCCATTTGATAAAGCAGCGCTCCTCAGTGACTACCTTGCGATGTTAGCTCAGGTAGGCATCGCCATCGAAGACTTCGGCGGCGGGACGTTTTTGCTGCGTGAGTACCCCGCTCTATTGGTCGATCGTCAAGCCAAGGAGGGATTCGATGCGGTGATAGATAGGTTGCTCTCCCTGTTTACTATGCGGGCGGGTAATCACGTTGAAATTCTCACTGATGAACTACTACATGAATTGCTCTCCACTTTGGCATGCAGCGGCGCAATAAAAGCCGGCCGGCCGCTTACGTTACGTGAGCAGCAGGATATAATTGACCGGCTCTATAAACTGGAGAATCCTTACATCTGTCCGCACGGCAGGCCGATCATCATTGAATTTTCCCGACGCGATTTAGATCGGCGGTTTAAACGCAGCTGAAAGACTCAGCAGGCATGAGTATAGTGAGTTTTCGTTTGTGCCCCTCTGTGACCATTGGCTAATGCAAAACGTAGCGTGTAACAGAACAGGGAGTGCGTTGAATGCAGAGAGTTCATTAAAGTTTACCTTTTGCACTTACTTTTGTGGTAGCGATAAATAGCGTGTCGAAATGCTAATCCTGTTTCCCACTGCAAGTAAGAATTTTAATCGCCTGAGGAACAATGTGTGCCGTGCATTTACCGGGTGGTAAGTGCAGCGGCTCTCCGTCGATATGAGCAATCAGCGGCGTGGGAGAATCGATTGTGATCTGTTTATCCTGCCAGTAATGGACCTGAGTAAGGTTGATATGTTCGCCCTTTCTTGCACGAGGGAGATAGATCATTCGTTCTGGAATTGAGTAATCACCGATAGCACAGAGGTCGATCAACCCATCACTGATTTCGGCTGACGGGGCGAGATTGAATCCGCCACCACAATATTTACCATTGGCGATATTGAGGGAGATATAGCGACGTTTTTCTTGCCAATCCGTACCACTCAACTGAGCGGAAAAAGCGCGAAACGTCATTACTGCCTTCAACGACGCATACAAATAGGCCGGTATGCCGCGCAACCATTTCATCCTCCGAACATTTTGCGCCACTTGGGCGTCGATTCCAATTCCAATACCGTTAACAAAGTACCGGCTTCTATCTGCCCAATTGAAAACTCCCAGGTCGATGGTCATCGTCTTATTGGAACAAAGGAGAGATATTGCCTGAATTGGATCACGCGGGATACCGTTCATACGAATAAAATCGTTCCCCATCCCGGCAGGGATGACACCGAGAATAACGTCGCTTTCAACCAAACCGTTTATCACTTCGTTGATCGTTCCGTCGCCTCCCAGGGCGATGATACGTGAAAAACCTGCAGTAACCCCTTGCTGGGCCATTGCTGTTGCCTCGCACGCCTGAGGGGTGCAATAGAGTTCGTACCGGATTCCTATCCGATCCAGTTCGCGGCGCACCGGCGCAATCAACTGCTTGGCGCGACCACGCCCGGCAGTGAGATTAGCGATAAGAAGAGATTTATCCATGGTTAAACCATAATTCTACTGTAAAAGCATCTGCGGCGCGACTGTTTGCATAGTTAGACCGTGCTGGTATACTGATCTCTTATGAGTACGCCGACGTCGATGATGGACCAGTACCTGCGAATAAAAGCAGCGCACCCTGATGCAATTCTGTTCTTCCACCTGGGAGATTTTTATGAGACATTTTACGATGATGCCAAGTTGGCGGCGCAGCGACTCGATATTGTCCTTACCGCACGGAACGGCATTCCCATGGCTGGAGTACCGGTAAAGAAAGTCGATATTTATCTCAACCGTCTCCTTCGGCAGGGGCATAAAGTTGCGCTGTGTCAACAAGTTGAAGATGCCCGCAAAGCAACCGGGTTGGTCAAGCGGGAAGTAGTACGGGTTATAACACCCGGCACGATCCTTGATGATGAGGCGCTTGAGGTAGGAGTAAACAACTATCTCTGCGCAATCTATTCCGGCGAAGATGGTATAGGAACAGCAGTTCTCGATCTCTCTACCGGCGAGTACAGTTGTCAAGATCTGCCGAATATAGAGGAATTGTGGAGCGAACTGGTCCGCTTTGCTCCGGCGGAAATTTTGCTTCCCAAACAGCAAGATCAGTTACGTGTTGCATTGCAAACTAACCTTGCTGGTCAATTGGTCTCACTATCATCAGTTGCGATTACAGAAATGCAGAGCGAAGAGTTTGACCCCGAAGAGGTATCACGCTGGTTTGAGTTGACCACCAGCGCGGAAATCAAAGCTCCGGCAGATTCTAATGGACTTAAAGCTGCTGGGGCGATTCTTGCCTATATCTCTCGCACGCAGCGCAGCCATCTGCCTCATATCCGGCCGCTTCACTATCGGCGACCACAGGAACGGATGAAATTCGATCCATTTACGCAGCGCAGCTTGGAGATAGTACAGACGATGCGCGGTGAAAGCGGGCGTGGTACTCTCATCGCTGTTCTCGATCAGACAACGACACAAATGGGACGGCGTCTACTGCGGCGACTCCTTCTGGCGCCCCTTACAGATCGGAAGGCTATCGAACGGCGGTTGGACGCGGTAGAGGCGCTGTTGCGTAAAGAATTACTCCAGCAAGAATTGATCCGGCAACTTAAAAGTGTGAGTGATTTAGAACGACTGGCCGGAAAACTCGGGGCTAAGCGGCTGACTCCCCGCGATCTATTAGCGATTGCCAACAGCTTAAAACAGCTTCCTGCACTGCAAAGCAGCGTGCAAGAGGCTATTGCCGGCGCATCTTCCCATGCGATAGAAGAAATTGCTGTCCAACTCCACGCACCACAGTTGGAAAGATTGCGCTCTGATGTCGACGGAATGATCGTTGATGATCCTCCGGCTGGCCCGCGGGAGGGAAACTTGATCAGAGACGGAGTGAATCAGCGACTTGACTCTCTGCGTGAGGCGGCACGTGCATACCGTTCGCAGATGGCGATGTTAGAACAGAGAGAGCGAGCACGGAGCGGTATCTCTTCGCTGAAAGTCGGATATAACCGCGTGTTCGGTTATTACATCGAAGTGACAAAAGCCAATCTTGATAAGGTTCCTACTGATTATACGCGGCGACAGACGCTTGCCAATGCAGAGCGATTTATCACTGAAGAATTAAAAAATTACGAACAGAAGATCGCTTTGACTGCCGAACGGATAGACGCATTAGAATACGAGATATTCGCTGCCGCAGTAGAAAAACTGACTGCGCAGCTCGGAGCGCTGCAAAAAGTTGCTGATGCGCTCGCAACGCTTGATGTATACCTCTCTTTGGCAATCGCAGCCGGCCGATATGGCTATACTCGCCCCCAATTTACTGCGCAGCACCGGATCAAGATTCTCGACGGTCGTCATCCCGTAGTAGAACAGGTAAAAGAATTCGTTCCCAACGACCTTGTTATGGATGAAAGCATGCACCTGGTTATTCTTACCGGCCCGAATATGGCGGGAAAATCTGTCTATCTCCGCCAGGCAGCGCTGATCTGTCTGATGGCACAGATAGGATCGTTCATTCCGGCTAAAGAAGCTCTGTTACCTGTCTTAACTCGTATCTTCACCCGCGTAGGAGCGACCGATATGGTAGCGGAAGGCCGGAGTACATTCATGATGGAAATGTTAGAGACAGCGTCGATTCTACGCAACGCCGATCGTAACTCCCTGATCATCCTGGACGAGATGGGGCGAGGAACGAGTACCTTTGACGGCGTATCGATCGCCTGGGCAGTAGCACGCAAATTGGCTGCCACTATCAAAGCGAAGACCCTGTTTGCTACTCATTATCATGAACTAACCAAACTGGCAGATGAAATTCCCGGCGTTAGCAACTCTCATATTGTAGTTCAAGAAGTAGGAAGCGAAATAGTCTTTCTCCACCGGGTGGAAGAGGGTCATACTGCCGAAAGCTACGGAATTCATGTGGCCCAGCTTGCCGGCTTACCCGAAGATGTGATTGATACTGCGGACGAAATATTGGCCAAGTTGATCCGCGATAACCCGTTCAGTTCGCTTGGTGACGCGCAAAGAAAGAAGCAGAAACTAAATTGCGTCCAATTATCGCTATTCAGTACAGAAGACCATCCTGTTCTTAAGCATCTGCAGAAGATCGATCCTGATCAACTTACCCCGCTGCAAGCGCTGGAGTTGCTTGCCAAATTGAAGCAGCAGTTGTAAAGATGCCTGTTCTGCCGGGGGAAGCAAGAACCGAAAACATACGGTGGACACAGGTTGCCATGCGGAAAACTTGTGCAACGAACTCAAAGCAATCTTAATTCTTCCTCCGAAGATGCTCCTTAAGTATATTTTCCGCTTTTGCTATATCTGATTCTATTGCTTCTGGAACTTGCTCTAACGGATAGGGGTATTTAAGGTCTATCCATTTGAACTTTCCTTTAGTATGATATGGAAGAAACTCAATTTTTTTGACCGTCTTAAGCGTGTTGGTAAATTCAGCCAATTGCATAATATCCAGTCTACTATCATTGATAGTCGGAATAAGCACATAACGGATCCACATATCGATTCCCTTCTCAGAGAGATGAAGCGCAAAAGCCAAAATTTTATCGTTGGAAACACCGGTAAGATCGCGATGTTTCATTGCATCCATCTGTTTGATATCCAACAGTACCAGGTCGATATATTTCAGCAATTCATCTGTAAGGCGCGGTGCGATAAACCCTGATGTGTCGAGGCATGTGTGGATTCCAATCTTTTTTAATCCCTTAAGTAACTGCGTCAAAAAATTGAGCTGTAAAAGCGGTTCTCCCCCACCTACTGTTACACCGCCACCGGAGGCATTGATAAACGGGATATATTTTTGCACGTCGGTGACTATCTCTTCAACGCTCATTTCGTTGCCACCAGTTTCATCCCTTGTGCCACGGTTGTGACAAAAAAGGGGGGTGCGGGGGAAAAGTTGTACCACCCGGTGCGCTAAGTCAAGCGCGACCAATCTGGTAAGATTGCCTCGGAAGAGAATGAGGTGATCAAAGTGAGTAAGAAGGGGAAGAGATATTCACCCCGGTTTCAGTTTCAAGTTGTGCTGGAAGTACTGAAAGGGGATCGGGAAGCAGTGGGGATTGCACGGGCGTACAACGTCCATCCCGTGACCGTGTCCCGCTGGAAGC
>CAYSQQ010000021.1:0-12438 GCA_964433275.1 uncultured Thermotogae bacterium | reverse complement strand
GAACCTGGATAGTTACCGTGAACCTGTCACCAGCCAAAAAACTATGAGACTGCACAGAGCTATAAAACTGTTCCGGTGTGAGAAGCCGCTTGTTGGAATGATCCACCTTTTCCCCCTCCCTGGTAGCTATCGCTGCCAGGGAGGGGGAGTAACTTCGATTCTTGATGCAGCCTTGCGGGATCTCAACTCCTTGGAAGTTGGAGGGGCTGACGCAGCAATCGTGGAGAACTTTGGAGATGCCCCGTTCGCTAAATTTGCCTCCCGGGAGACGATCGCGATGATGACGGTGATTGCGCAGGAAATTATCCGAAAAGCGCGTATCCCGATTGGGGTGAACGTGCTGCGAAACGATGGGCTGGCAGCGCTTGCAATTGCTGCTGCCGTCGGCGCGTCCTTTATTCGTGTTAACGTCTTCTCCGGTGTTGCTTTTACCGACCAAGGTGTGATTGAAGGGAACGCACGCACCCTCCTCACACTGCGCAAGCACCTGCACTGTGAGGTAAAGATCCTCGCTGACGTACACGTCAAACATGCCGTGCACCTGACGACGATCGAGGAGGCAACGATTGACGCAGCAAGAAACTACCCCGACGGGCTGATCATCTCTGGCATTGGGACGGGCAAGCAGGTCCCGCTGGATGATCTGCAGCGAGTAAAGCAGGTATCTCCCCTTCCAGTCTTTATCGGGAGTGGAGTGAGAACTGATAACCTCTCTACCTACTGCGAGGCAGATGGATTTATTGTCGGAACTGCTCTCAAAGAGGGAGAGACCGTCGATGCGCCGGTCGACCCAAAGCTGGTGCAAGCATTCGCCGAATCAATTGCCGGATTACGAGCATCAGAATGAGCCGGATTATTGTTTTCGGAGACCTCAATCTCGATGTGTTCGTCCATCTCCCTGGAATGCTCCCCTCAGACGGAGAGGTGCGAAGTGTTATTTTAACTGCGCCTGGCGGTTCAGCAGGAAATTTCGCTCGCGCCGCTGCCCGCGAGGGGACGGCAGTAATTTTTATCGGTTGTGTAGGAGACGACCTTGCCGGAGATCTCCTTGTTCGTTCCTTACAGGAGCAGGGGATTGATACGCAAGTCCGACGCGTGAATATTCCTACTGGAACGGTCGTCTCATTGATGAAGAAGGAAGGAAAGACAATGCTCTGTTCACGCGGGGCGAACGACGGGCTTGATCCTGCTTGGATCGACGAGGACCTGTTCTGTGCTGCCGACCACATTCACCTCTCTGGGTACAGCTTCCTTTCACCGGTTCAATGCAAAACAGCACAGCGGGCGATCGATATTGCCCGTTCGCTCGATCTTACGATTTCGATCGATCCTCCCCCGGCAAATCTGATAGATTCGTTCGGTATATCCACTTTTCTTGCTGCGATTACCGCAGCAGAGATTATCTTCCCCAACCTTGCCGAAGGGAAGATTCTCTCTGGTGAAACAAGCGAGGAGAAGATCGTTGCCGTCCTTGCAGAAACTTTCCCGGTGGGCGCGCTCACCTTGTCAGAGAGAGGTTCTCTTGCTTGGAGAGGCGAGGAACGGGATCATTATCAAGGAGCGGTGATTGAAGCTGCCGACTCCACCGGCGCTGGAGATGCTTTTGCCGCCGGTTTTATCGCGACCTATCTGCAAAATAAAGACCTGGCCGCAGCAAACCAACGGGGAAACGAAGTCGCCGTGAGTATACTTAAGGACAAGGTTTTAAGTATCAGGAGAAAAATTTGAGCGCCAAGGTGATTAAAATCGGATCGATAGAGATCGGGGAAGAACGACCGATCGTTGTCCAATCGATGACTAATACCAATACCATTGATACTGCGTCCACAGTAGCGCAGATCGATCGACTCACTAAGGCCGGCTGTGAGATCGTCCGCGTCGCTGTGCCTGATATGACTGCAGCGGTAAACTTGGCAATAATAAAGGAGCGTATTTCTATTCCGCTTGTCGCTGATATCCAGTTCGATCACCGCTTGGCGCTGCAAGCGATCACTGCCGGAGCCGATATGCTCCGCCTCAATCCTGGAAATATTACCGACTCGCGGAAGATCGCTGAAGTTGCGCATGCAGCCAAGCGAGCTGGAATACCGATTCGGGTGGGAGTAAACTCTGGATCGCTTGATCCGTCCTTCCGTAATCACCGCGGAAAGGTAAGTGCTGAAGGGATGGTGAAATCGGCTCTTAGAGAGGTATCGTTATTGGAACGAGAAGGGTTCACAGATATCGTGGTCTCAGTTAAGGCGACTGATGTCAAGACGACGATCGATGCCTATCGCATGGCAGCGCAACAACTCGATTATCCGCTCCATATTGGGATCACCGAAGCGGGAACGGCATTAGAAGGAGCGATTCGCTCCGCAGTGGGACTGGGAACACTCCTTGCAGAAGGGATTGGCAATACGATCCGGGTCTCGCTGACCGGCGATCCAGTAAAGGAAGTACACGTTGCCTATGAAATATTGAAAGCGCTCGGCCTACGACAACGAGGAATCATATACCGTATCTGTCCCACCTGTGGTCGGACAAAGATAAATCTCTCCCAAATTGCTGACCAGATTCAGCGCCAGCTCGCTGATATAACAGAGCCGCTTGTTATCGCGCTGATGGGCTGTGTAGTAAATGGATTAGGTGAAGTACAGGAGGCCGCGGTCGGCTTGGTCGGAGGAGAAGGTGCAGGAACAATTTACGTCGATGGGAAATGCATCAAGAAAGCCGTTCCTGAAGAAGAGCTGGTACAGGAAATAATAAAGACTACGCGCCGCTATTTGGCAAAATCATTGTGATGAGACGATTGCTAAGCGGTTATATTTTTGGTGTCACATTTACGATCGATCGCAGATGGTAAATTATCGCAATGGGGGCATCCCCGTTGTTGAGGTAGTAGGATGAATGCACACCTTTCATGTCCAAAGAACGTCCTCCTTGGTGGAAAATCGCCGCAAGCGCCACAGATTTACTACCACATGACGATAAAATTTGGGCAACCTAAAGTCAAGTGGATACCCTAAATTATGGAAATAGAGAAAGCAAAGGTTCTTGGCTTCTGCTGTGGGGTCAGACGGGCAATAAAGATGATCGAAACTGAACTTGCTGCCAGCGGACCCCTGGCTACACTCGGAGCGATCGTCCATAATTCCACGGTGGTAAATGAGTTGGCTGCACGTGGTGCACGACCGGTCTCTGATCTTGCCGAGGTGACAGAGAGAGTAGTAGCGATCACTGCCCATGGAGCTCCGGTGCAAATCTTTTCCCAGCTCGAAGCGCGCGGGTTGAAAATTATCAATACCACCTGTCCGATCGTTCGCAAAGCACAGCAGAGAGCAGCAGAATTGACAGCCGCCGGCTTTACCGTTGTTATCTGCGGCGAGGAGAGTCACCCGGAAGTAAACGGGATTTTAAGCTGGACAGATGGAAAAGGGATCGCTTCTCGGTCGGCTGACCTGGAGCTACCTCCGGTTGATCAAGGAATTGCTCTCATTGCGCAAACAACAATAAAACAAGAATGGTTTGCCGATTTTGCTTGCCAACTTGCTTGTCGCTATAATAATACTATGGAGATTAAGATCATCGATACAACATGCCCGGAAACGAGTCACCGTTACAGCGAAGCGGAAGAATTAGCAAACCGTACTGACGCGATAATTGTAATTGGAAGCCGTAGTTCAGCCAATACTCGTAACTTGGCGAAAATTGTGACGACTGGTAATGGGGTAACTTACCATATTGAACGAGCCGGTGAAATCGATCCGGCATGGATCAAAGGCGTAAAGAAGATGGGTGTTACTGCCGGAACATCGACCCCTGACAGGTTGATCAGTGAAGTGATCCAAACTGTAAATCGACTGGCACGCAAATATGATGATCATCAATCTCTTGTCACTAGCAGAGCAAGGAAGTTTGGATAAGGTTATGGTTGAAAAGATACGAATCGACGAGGGAGTAATTGTGCAGTCATCTCAGATAGTGATTACGGTAACGACAGAGAGGGCGCCCCAATTCATTGATATCACATCGAGCTTAGAGAAAGTGCTGGCAGAGACAGGGATCGAACAAGGAATCGCCGTTGTCTTCTCCAATCACACGACAGCTGCAATACGGATCAATGAAAGCGAGCCTCTGCTCCTGCACGATATGGAACGATTTCTGGAACAGATAGCACCGCCGGAAGCTGACTACAAACATAACGATTTTACGGTCCGGATTGCTAATATGGGTGAAGACGAGTGTCCAAATGGCCATGCTCATTGCCAGCATCTCTGTCTCGGAACGAGCGAAACAATCCCGGTCAATCAAGGGAAGTTCATATTGGGGAAATGGCAGCGCGTGTTTCTTGTGGAGTTGGATCGCCCGCGCGAGCGGAAAATAACGGTACAGATCATCGGATATTGAATGATTAACCAGGAGAGACATCCGCCTCCTGCATCCTGAATTCAACTGATTTATGAATCTAATACCGCTGGTTACTGTTAATTATTTCGATTCTTTGCGGCTAAATTGCTACTTACTGTTTGATTAACCATTCCTTACTGCCTGAGATAAAACAGAGTATTATTTCCGCAGAATTTTCCGAATTTTCAGTCGACGGCAAAGAGAGCAGGAAATCAAAGGAGAATTATTATTGATCATGGGATCGACGCAAAGAGCGAATTACTTCTCCCGGATCTGGGGGATGTCAAACAGATAACGGTCATCGAATGGTTGAAGAGGCCAGGAGAGATAGTAGCCACTGGCGAGGCAGTGGTCGAAGTGGAGACAGAAAAAACGACCTTTGTCATTGAGGCGGAGCAAGGAGGAGAGTTGACGCAGATCCTCTTTCCCGCCGGGACAACGGTAAAGAGTGGTGATGTGCTTGCGGAAATCAGACTTACAACCCCGCAGAGCGGTCCATCTGGCGCTCGGCCGAGCTGACTATCGCTCTATTTTTGAGTTGCAACGCCGGCTTCATCGCCAGCGGGTAGCGGAAGAGATAGAAGATATCGTCATTACGGTGGAACATAATCCGGTCTTTACTATCGGCCGCTTAGGGTCGCGAGATAATATCTTAGCGACGGAGAAGGAACTCGCTTGTGCGGGGATATCTGTTCATCAAATCGACCGCGGCGGGGATATCACCTACCACGGTCCAGGGCAACTCGTTATCTATCCGATCTTTGATCTGCGCCATTACGACCGGGATATCAAGGAGTATATCAGGAATCTCGAAACAACGATGGCGCGCTATCTCGCTAAGATCGGGATCGATGCCGCTCAAAGGGACGGATTGCCAGGAGTATGGGTCGGCAGGCGAAAGATCGGATCGATTGGTGTCTCGATCCGCAATTGGGTGACGATGCATGGGTTGGCGCTCAATGTCGCAGTCGATAGGGACCATTGGCGGATGATACACCCATGCGGGATGGATATTGAAGTGATATCGATCGCTGATCTTATATCTCCTGTGCCGATATTGGCCGATGTCCAGCAGGGGATCCTCACCGAACTGGCAGTGATTTTCTCTTTGGAGCTGGTCAGTGAAGAAGCAAGGTCGCTGTTTTGACAGTAAAAGATAGTCTGACGCAGAGCAAGAAAGCAAAAGTACGCGTGCCGGCAAGCGCGACCGGACTGCAAAAGATGCGTTGCATCCTTAAGGATTATCGGGTCAAGACTGTCTGTCAAGAAGCGGTCTGTCCCAATATTGCTGAATGTTGGGGAGCAATGACAGCAACGTTTATGCTCCTCGGCGACGTTTGCACGCGATCGTGCCGCTTCTGCGCTGTGAAAACCGGAACGAGAGGACAGGAACTCGACCCTGATGAACCGCGAAAAATCACTGCCCTCGTGCAGAAGCTTGGTCTCTCATACGTTGTTTTGACATCGGTCGATCGTGATGATCTCCCTGATGGAGGAGCAACACACTTTGCTGCTACTGTACGGGAGATCAAGGAGTCTTTACCTGGTGTGCGTGTTGAGGCGCTGATCCCTGATTTTTCTGGCGAGGAGGAATCTCTCCGTGTAGTCGCCGCTTCTGCTGTTGATGTGATCGGTCACAATGTGGAGACTATCCGTCGACTAACGCCGCTGGTACGGGCGCGATGCGCTGATTATGACCGTTCGCTCTCTGTGTTATCTCGCCTCCATGCGCTTGCTCCTGCTGCGCTGATCAAATCTTCCCTTATCCTTGGATTAGGGGAAGAGCAATCTGAAATTATAAGAACGCTGCATGACCTGCGAGATGCCGGAGTAGATATTGTGACACTCGGCCAGTATCTGCAACCGACAGCAAGGCAAATCTCTGTTACTCGTTATCTTTCTCCTGCCGAGTTTACGGAATTAGAGACGATAGCACGCGCAATCGGCTTTCGCAGCGCAATTGCCGGTCCATTGGTGCGCAGTTCCTATCATGCTTGCAAACTGGTAGAATAGCTATGCTCCGTATTATCAGCGATCTCAAACCGAACTGCCCGCGGTGGAACATGGCAGTGGAAGAGGCTATCTTCACCAGTCTACAGATTCAGCTATCTCCAGAGACATTACGAATATGGTGTAACGATCGCGCAGTGGTAATCGGCAGATCGCAATCAGCTCAGGCAGAGGTAGCGCTCGATCGAGCGGCGAAGCTGAAAATTCCCATAGTACGGCGAATCAGCGGTGGGGGAGCAGTATATCACTATCCCGGCAATCTCAATTACTCCCTCTTTTTAATAACTAAACAGAGGTTGATGGCAGTCAGCGATGCATTCTCGTTCCTTGGCCAAGCTGTAATCGCTGCAATGAAGCGGTTAGATGTCGATTTACAGTTAACAGAAAACAGCCTCTTTGTCGCAGGAAGGAAAATCGCTGGATTGGCCCAAGCCAGACGCGGACAAGCGATTCTCATCCACGGCACGTTACTGGTGCGACCAGATGAGATCGAGATGGAGCGCCTGTTATTGGCGATGGGCAGTAATTATCTTCCATCCCGTGTTCCTTCCCATCCGGCCAAGGTTACCTCTTTGATGACGGAGATCACTCCCCTGCCACCGGTCGAGTCTATTGCCGAGTTGCTATGTGAGGAGATTTGTCGGCAAATAGGAATGGAATCGCAGTCTGCGCCGCTCTCTGATGAGGAGCTGTCTCGTGCCGAACAATTATTGTGTACTGAATATGGAAGTGCGACATGGAACCTGGATCATTGACAGAGAGACGGATCATCGCCCGTCAAATAGGCCGGGAACCACGCCATTTATTCGCAGTTGCGCTGCGATGCTTGTACAGTTATCCGCAAGTGACGATTAATTATCCTTTGCGAATCGAGCCGGGACGTGTTGTTCCCTTTCCTACCTTGTTTTGGCTCACTTGTCCTTTTCTGCGGTCATCTATCGACCGGCTGGAAGCAGCAGGATTGATCAGAGAAGCAGAGAAAATGCTGCGAGCTGCTCCCCGCGCCATGGACGCCTATCACGCTGATCATCGAGAGTACATCGCAGAGCGCTGGCAGCTGATAAGTGAAACTGACAGAGAACGATTGGTCGAGCAAGGAATGACAAGGAGTATGCTGGAACGCGGCATTGGGGGGCTCGCTGATCAGAGGAAGGTCAAATGTCTTCATCTTCACTATGCGCATTATTTAGTGCGGGGAAATATCGTGGGAGAGTTCGTCGACCATCTGATCGAACAACGCGAGTGCCGACCAGGAAATTTGATCTGTGAGCGTAGATTGAGTCACGCCGGCTAACAAAGTTCTATCTTTGTGATTCTTGCCTCTCTATGAACCTGACAAACGCTCGGTCCCTTTAT
The DNA here is from genome assembly GCA_964433275.1 of uncultured Thermotogae bacterium. Lineage (GTDB taxonomy): Bacteria > Bipolaricaulota > Bipolaricaulia > UBA7950 > UBA7950 > UBA7950. The sequence continues at coordinate 4,683 of CAYSQQ010000021.1, read as the reverse complement.
GGCGATAGAGCATCTCATCCGCTTCGCGGAGAAGATCGTCACACGACTTTTCATCCCCAGAACACCATATAGCCAGTCCAATGGTTATTCCAATCTGTGTTTTCTCTAAACCGGCCTCTTTGTTCCAATCTGTTACCGCGCTCTGTATTCGGTCTATCACTCGTTGCGCCTTCCCATTTGTCTCCGGCAAGATGAGCAGAAATTCGTCTCCTCCATAGCGGAATACGTAATCAGACTCGCGCAGGTTGGCCTGGATTAATTCCGCTATCTCTTTTAAGACCTGATCACCGCGCTGGTGACCATAATAATCATTGACCAGCTTAAAGTTATCCAGATCGATCATTACGAGCGTGAAATCGTGATTATACCGTTTGGATCGGCCTATCTCCTGTTCCAAAACCTCATCCAGATAACGCCGGTTATAAAGCCCGGTCAATGGATCACAGATCGCCTGTTCGCGCAGTTCCTCTTCCAACTGAATCCGCTGTAACGCCTCGGCCGCATGGCCGGACAACAGCTCGGTCAGACGTACATCCTCGGCAGTGAAAGCGTTGTATTCAGTGGAAACTACTTGGAATATCCCGACATCACCAACAGGAGTGCTGATTCCGGAGCGAAATTCTGTTCTGGTCGGTTTGGCATCTGGAATTTCCTTGATGTCGCCAAAGAGATATGTCTTCTTCGTCTGATAGGTCTTTCCTCCCAGACCATTATCAATTGGAAAGCCTATACTCGCTCCTGCTGGCATTCCCTGTGAGGTCATCTGCGGAACAAGGTAATCCCCTTCTGCTATGTCGATAGTACAAATGGAAAACTCCAAAATCCTCTCTGCCGCCGCAATTACCGTTTTGTATACTTGCTCACGCGTATGGCATCCCATAAGTTGCCCCACGACTTTATGGAGACCTTCGAGCTGCATATTCCACTTACGAAACGCAGCTGCGGATTCTTCGACTTCTTCCCGCTTCGCTTGCGATTGGATCGCGATGGCTATCTGGGCGGCGAGCGCAGTGAACAAGCGAATATCAGCAGAAGTAAAATTGTCGAGCGCAGTCGATTCCACCTCATAGACACCTAATATTTTGTCGGCTGCCTTGATAGGAATATACAGGCCTGATTTTACTTCTGCCAACCATTTATCATAGAGTGGCTCAGATGTTACATCAGCGGCATAGATGCTTTCACCGGAATTTGCCACTCTCACCACAAGTGATTTATCTGTTGCCAGGTCATAGGTAAACCCTCTATATTCTGCGAAGCCATACTCTGCTGTTAAAGAAATCTGCTTGTTGTCAGAGTCGAGCAAATAGATTGCACAAAAGTTAGATGGGAGAAGGTGGCGTCCGCTCTGGACCGCCAGGTCGCAAATCTGTTGTCGCTCAGTTGTCTGGGCGAGTTCATATGACAGTTGATAGATATGCGCCAGCTTAGTTTCAGCTTCCTTGCGATCGGTGATATCATGGTTAACTGACAGGGTCGCCGGCTCTCCCTGGTATTCGATAGCGGTCACTGCGCAGTCGGTGTGATAGATCGTCCCGTCCTTTCGCCGTTTCTGTTCCTCGAAGAAAACGGTCTCACCGCGGATAAGCCTTTGCTGCATTTTCTCGTAGGTAATCATCGGTTCCTCAGCAGCAATCTCTGTCATAATATTCATTCCGATGAGCTCAGTGTACGAATAACCAGTCTGTTGGGAGGCAGCAGTATTCGCTTCTAAGATTTCACCAGTCAGGGCAGTGATGAAGACTGCAGCGGCAAGCCTTTCGAACAAGAGCTTGAATCTCTGTTCGCTTTCGCGCAGTGCCTGTTCAGTCTTCACTTGACCAGTAAGGTCCCGGCCCATCGCCACCAAGATCGGCCGCCCGTCTTGTTCGCACATCGAAAATGACCATTGAATCGGGAATCGTGTTCCATCCTTACGCAGTCCTTCTCCTCTGCTGGGCTGCTCTCTTTTTTCCACTGCTGCCGAGAGATCGGTGAAGATTCCTCGTTGCGCATCACGTGATTCCACGAGAGCTGCCGGTTTTCCCTTGATCTCCTCTTCAGTGTAGCCGAATAGCTTTTCCGCTCCCTTGCTCCAGAAAGAGATTGTTCCTTGTTCATCGATACTTAGCACCGCCGCAGTAAGTGATTCCAGCAGACTGTGGTGGTTAGCCTCGCTCTTGGCGAGCCTTTCCCGTTCCCAGACCGCCCCGAGAGCAAGGGTGATTTCCTCGTGTATTCCCTGTAATCGCATAAGATCAGCGGCAGAGAAAGCATCCGTCTCCTCTTGGTTGTCGAGCGAGATGTAAGCAATCGTCTTCCCATCACAAGTTATAGGAAGAGTAAGAATAGCTTCCACGGATCTGAATTCCGTTGCCAAACCGGCTATCTCGCTACCTGATTGAAAGGGTTTACGAATGATCGTTGGTTCGTCCTGATAGAGAGTCTGCTGCAAAATCCAATCCTGTGGTATCTTTACGGGGGAGAGTTTCGCTATATCCCAACCGATCGCTGCCCGAAATTCGAACGCTCTTTTCCCTTCGTTTAAGATCAGGCAAGATCCACATTGAGCACCAGGAACGATAGCGATAATCTGGTTAAGAATCGTATTCGCCAATTCTTCTAAGTTGTGATTGCGTCTCAGCTCACGTAAAAAGTGACGCAATTGAGGTAGTTTTTTCTCGATATCGGTATTCATATATCTTTCCACCATAACCCAGTTATCTGATAATATCTTACAATCTCATCGTTATGGATGCAAATGGGGGAAGAGGTTCCAGGTTCAAGGTTCAAAGTTGGAGAGATGAATGAGAAGTCAGAATCCAGAATCCAGAATCCAGAAGTCAGAAGTATAGGCTTCCATTCCCTTGTTGATTTCTTTCATTCTGACTTCTGAATTCTATCTCCTGTCTTTTAGTTGGTTCCCTTTTCATTCTGACTCCTGGATTCTGGCTCCTGGCTCCTGAGTAGTTACCTTGAACCGTGAACCCGGAACCTTGAACCTGGATAGTTACCGTGAACCTCTGAACCTGCATTGTTTCCGTGAACCGTGAATCTGGCAACCTGAGTAGTTACTAAATTTTGATCGGGCTTCAGAGAACTACGTACTCGGGGTCAGGGACGACCCCGAGTACCTGATAGACAGGACTTAGGAATGTAGTCGGGCTCGTCCCTGAGCCCGACCTTAAGGGTCGGGGACGAGCCCGACTACTCATCAACTTCCTAACCGTGAACCATGAACCTCTGAACTGTGAACCTCTTAACCGTGAATCTGATAACCTGTTTTTGCGAGGCAATTCGTGCTTGAATTTTGGCACGCATGTACGGTAAAATACCTTGTGATTACCGATGACAGACATAAAATTTGATGTCGATAGTATCGTAGAAGAAGCGACAAAAGGAGATTCCGGCGTTCACGATATTCTGCGTATTTATCTGCGGGAAATTTCTCGTTTCCCGGTTCTGACGGCAGAAAGAGAGATGGAACTGGCAGAACGTAAAAGTGCGGGGAATATAGAAGCGTATGAAGAATTAGTCCTCTCGCATCTACCTTTTGTTGTCACCATTGCCCGTCAATACAGCGGTTCCGGTACCGCTCTCCTTGACCTCATCCAGGAAGGCAACATCGGTCTGATCGAGGGAGTGAAACGGTTCGATCATACAAAAGGATATCGATTAAGCACATATTCTGCTTGGTGGATCAGACGGGCGATCCGCAATGTAATCACCGAATATTCGCGGATGATTCGCATCCCAGAATACATCTTCCGTGCTATCAGTGCACTCGATGAGTTGCGTGCTCGCAGCGATGGAAAGTCACTCGACGAGCAGGAGATTATCAACGCGATCGGCATATCAATCGATACTCTGCGTCAAGTAGAAGAACAAGTGAAAGAGGTATTGTCACTTGATCAACTGGTGGATGATACAAGCGATGATCTCCGCTACGAAACGATCGAGGACAAAACGATTACAGCGCCGGAAAAAGAGGCTCTGCGACTCATCTTTCACGAGGAATTGGAACGCGAACTGAAGCAGATTCCTCCGCGCGAAGCGCTGGTATTACGCTCCCACTATGGATTAAATGATACTCGCTCGTATTCACTGGCAGAGATCGGTCGTCAACTCGGTGTGAGTCGAGAAAGAGTTCGCCAACTGTTAAATCAAGGATTAGGGCGTCTCAGCGCCACCTGGGATCGTTACGCGATGGAGTTTCTCCGTTCGCTCAATAATTGAAAAGTATCACAATTTCCATTTTGGGCGGCTGCTGCACAGGTACGAGGGAAGAGGTCCAAGGTCCAATGTCCACAGGCCACAAGCCAATGACTGGTGACTGATGAACCTCTGAACCTGCATTGTTTATGTGAATCTGATAACTTAATCATGGTAAATGGGGGGGCCTCACGCTCCAGGCAAGGTAAAAAGGGCTGTCTGACGCCTGGACAGGTAATTGGATGGGCAAAAAAACGGCAAATTCCTTTTTCTCGCCAAGACGCCAAGATCGCCAAGGAATCAATTCCAACAGCTTCTTAGAAACCGGTTCTTCTGTTTTTTCTCTGCGTCTTTGCGCCTTTGCGAGAGACAATCTTTTTTCTCGCCCGTTCGTTGCACTCACTCAAGCCGCAAAGATCGCTAAGGAATACAAATCAAGATTCCTTTCCGTTCTCTTTGCTATTCTTTGCGTCTTTGCGCCTTTGCGAGAGA
>CAYSQQ010000020.1:11202-12667 GCA_964433275.1 uncultured Thermotogae bacterium | reverse complement strand
GTCGGTGGTCGTGCTCGTCCCATCACCCCGGCAAGGACCGCGATCGTGACCAGATAAGGGATCATCTGCATGAACTGCACCGGCACGCCCAGTCCTTGCAGCCGTATCTGCAGCGCATCGGCTAAGCCGAAGACAAGCCCTGCCGCCAGGACGCGATACGGGCGCCAGTTGCCGAAGATCATCACTGCCAGCGCAATGAACCCGCGTCCGCCGGTCATCCCCCAGGTAAACATGCTCAGATGGCCGAGCGACAAGTGCACCCCGGCCAGCCCGGCCAGCATCCCACTGATGATCACACAGATATAACGCGTCCGCTGCACCGGTATCCCGGCGGTCGCCGCTGCTTTGGCAAACTCACCGACTGCGCGCACCCGCAACCCCCATTTCGTTTTGAACAGGACGATCTGGGCGATGATGACGATCGCCAGCATCATGAATACTGTCGGAGCGTGCGGTCCCAGTATCTCGCCGATCACCGGGATATCCTTGATCAGCGGGATCTCCCAGCGGGGAAGACCGGTGACCGAACCCGAAGCTCCCCGTGAACCCCAGATAATAGCGGACAGATATGGGGTGAGCCCCATAGCAAGGATATTGATCCCCAGCGCGCTCACGATCTGATTGGCGCTATACCTGATCGACAGGAAGGCATGGAGCCATCCGCTCAGTCCTCCCACCACTATTCCCGCAATCAGCCCGAGCCAGGGAGAACCGGTCAAATGGCTGGCCAACACCCCGAAGAAAGCGCCGAAGAGCATCATCCCTTCCATCCCAATATTGATCACTCCGGCCCGTTCGGTGAAGACACCGCCGATTGCAGCCAGCACCAGCGGGGTTGCCATCCGTATCGCCGCTGCAAACAGGGCGACGCTCAAAATATCCCAGAGTGTGCTCATTTTTTGTGCCCTCTTTTCCGAATAAATTTCATTAATTTTGGGGCGGCTATAAACAGGATAACCATTGCTTGCATGATGATCGCGATATCAAGCGGCACGTCGGTCGCTCGATCGACCGCCATCCCGCCGACACGCAGCGCCCCAAACAGAATCGCGGCAAGAATGATGCCGATCGGGTGCAGTCTGCCGAGCAGGCCGACCGCGATCCCATCCCAACCATGGCCGGGGGAAAAACCATCGACGAACCGGTGGAAGACGCCGAGAATCTCCCCTGCCCCTCCCAGTCCGGCGAGCGCACCGCTCAGGAGGAGCGCCAGGATGATCGAACGTGTGACCGGCACCCCGCCGGTTTCAGCAGCAGTCGGATTCAACCCGGCCGCCCTGATCCCATAACCGAGCGATGTCTTCCACAGGAATACGTAGACGACGAAAGCGCAGAAGATAGCTATAAAGAGCGCAATCGAAAGCTGGGTCGGCGGCATGATCCGCGCCAATTGTGCCGTGGCAGCGATCCTCTCTGTGTGGGGTATCCAGCCGTCCGCCTTGAACGGGCCGAAGACAAAGTAACG
>CAYSQQ010000020.1:0-11102 GCA_964433275.1 uncultured Thermotogae bacterium | reverse complement strand
TCTCTGTGTGGGGTATCCAGCCGTCCGCCTTGAACGGGCCGAAGACAAAGTAACGGGTCAACAGGACCCCCACGTGGGCGAGCATCATCGTCGTTACTACTTCATGCACCCCGCGCTTCGCCTTGAGAACGGCGGGGATCAGCGCCCACAGCACGCCGGCCAAGGCGCCCGCAGCAAAGGCAAGGGTGATGTGGATGACCGGCGGCATTGACGGTAAGGCAAATCCGACCCAGGCGGCGGCGAATGCGCCGACCTGTAACTGGCCCTCGGCGCCGATATTGAACAGACCGCACTTAAAGGCAATGGAAAACGCCAACCCGGTGAAGATGAGCGGGGTGGTACGGGTGAGGGTAATCCCGATTGCGGTTCTGCTCCCGAACGCACCGCGGAAGAGGTAATAGAAGGTCTCCAGGATCGGATGTCCGGTCACCCGCAGGATGATCGCCCCGATCAGGAAGGCGGCGCAGACAGCCGCGATCTCAGGCAGGATCGAGCGCAGCGGTGAAAGCACTTTCACAATCAGGCTCAATCCCCGGTTCTTACTCACAGCGGGACGATCGATCGGCCGATTCGCTCTTTTCTCATCGCTCATCCGCTTCCTCCCATCATCAGCATTCCCAGCTCCTGACGATTCGGGTTGTCGCTCGTCTTGCTGAGCCTGCCGTTGTGGATCACCAGGATCCGGTCGCTGATCGCCATCACCTCGTCCAGATCGGCAGAGACAAGGAGGACGGCGGCACCCTGATCAGAGAGTTCGATCAGCTTCTGACGGACGTAACGCATTGCCTGCACGTCCAGTCCGCGGGTCGGCTGCGCAGCGACGACCAATGCCGGCTCCTTTCCATGCCCGTATATACGCGCCACAACGAGCCGCTGCTGGTTTCCGCCGGAGAGGGAGCGGATCAGCGTATCCCGGCTCGGTGTCTGAATCTGGAACTCATCGATCTGCTTGTCGGCGAATTTCCTGATCACCCGCTCCTTCAGCAGGGAGAACTTCCCTCTGAACGGAGGGCGATAGTGGTCGCCCAGGATCATGTTTTCCTTCACTGAAAAATCGGTAATTATTCCTCGTTTATGTCTATCCTCAGGGATGTGCCTGATCGCATGATTGAGCGCAGTGCGAGGGGTCATCCTGGTGAGGTCGGCGCCGCGCAAGGAGACCTTCCCTCCGGTCGGCTTGCGCAGGCCGGTGAGAACCTCCACCAGCTCTGTCTGCCCGTTCCCTTCCACCCCGGCGATCCCGAGGATCTCGCCGGCACGCAGTTCGAGGCTCAGTCCGTCGATCGCGCGTTCTCCGCGCTCGCCGTCTGCAGTTAGGTCCTTCACCTGCAAGACCAGATCTCCGATCGTCGCCTCCCCGCTGCGGGCCGCCGGAACGACCTTCGCTCCGACCATCATCTTCGCCAGCTTGGATTCGCTGGTCGAGGCAACGCCGACCGTGCCGATAAGCTTCCCTCGACGCAGAACAGTCATCCGATCGCAGATAGCCATGACCTCTTTCAACTTGTGGGCGATAAAGATGATCGTCTTCCCCTGGTCGCGCAGCGCGCGCATCGTTCGGAACAGATCCTCAGTCTCCTGTGGGGTGAGGACGGCGGTCGGTTCATCGAGGATCAAAATCTCTACCTGGCGGTAGAGGACCTTCAGTATCTCCACCCGCTGCCGCGCTCCGACTGTTAGTTGTTCGATCAGCTCTGCAGGATTTATCTGCAGTTTCGCCTCTGCCGCAAACCGTGCCACTCGTCCCTCAATATCTTTACGTTTCAAAAAAGGACCGTCCGGTTCGAATCCGAGTACGACGTTCTCGGCGACAGTCATGTTGGAGACGAGCATGAAGTGTTGATGTACCATCCCGATCTTGAGGGCGATCGCCTCAGCCGGATTGGCAATGGTCACCGGCTGACTACGAATCAATATCTGTCCGGACGTTGGTCGATACATTCCGTATAGAATGCTCATTAACACGCTCTTGCCGGCGCCGTTCTCCCCGAGCAGTCCGTGAATCTCCCCCTGGGAGACTTCAAAGTCGATCGCATCGTTCGCCCGTACGCCGGGAAAGTCTTTGACGATCTGCCGCATATAAACTGCTGTCTTTAGATCATCCATAAAAGCCTGCTGGCTCCATATTAATACCAGGGATGGACCTGTTCAGTCCACCCCCGGTTCGATCGATCTTTCGGCCTTGTCGAGCGGCCGCAAAGTCGTCTGTTAATTAAATATCGTCCTCATTCGGGACGATGATCAGACCGTCGATGATCATCTGCCGTACACCGATCACCATCGCCCGCACCGTCTCCGGTAGGGGGACCGTGCTTGTGCGCACGTGATCGATTATCAGGAAGCAGATTCCGGCCACACCCTCGGCCAGTCCAAACTCAATCATCCCCGGCTCGAGCGTCCCTTGGAGTGCGGCGAGCGTCGCATCGTAGACCGCAGTCTCGATCCCCTTGATCATGCTGGCGACGATGTGAGCGGGGGCGATATGAGCCTGATCGACATCGACTCCGATGGCCAGCTTATCGAGCTCGGCCGCGGCATCGAAGACACCGAGGTTTGTCGCGCCGGCCGGCGCGAAGATGATGTCCACCCCACGGCCGTAATGGGCGAGCGCATGCTCCTTGCCGCCGGCCGGATCGCCGAACGACCCTACATAACTTACATCGACTACTACATCGGGGTTGGCCCACAATGCTCCGGCCGCAAACCCGGCCTGAAATCTACGGATGATCGGCACATCCATCCCCCCGACAAAGCCGACCCGGTCGGTCTCGGTCATCATCCCGGCGAGGACGCCGACGAGGAACGATCCCTCGTTCTCGCGGAAGATCAGCGAGGTGACATTCGGCTCGGCGACCACCGAGTCCACGATGATGAACCTCTGATCAGGAAACTCCGGCGCCACAATGGCAAGGGCGTCCCTCTGCAGGAACCCTACCGCGATGATCACCACGTACTCGTCAGCGAGGGCCATGTCTCGTAACAATCCTTCGAAATCACCGATCGCCAGGGGTTCGACGACATCGATCTCCACCCCGAACGCCTCTGCCGCCCACTGGGCGCCAGCGAAGGCAAAGTCGTTGAAGCTCTTATCGCCCAACCCGCCGATCGAGGTCACGAGCCCAACATTCTCCCTTGCCGCACCGACCATTGTCACCAGCAGTAAACTAGCCATCAACAGCGTAATAACTAAATTTCTCTTACTCATGTTCTGTACCTCCTGTCTGTTTTAGTTAGATTAATTTTATAACTTATCCGTTTTATCCGCCACTACCATAGGCGATAGTGACGTCTTGTTTCTCAAGTCTCTCTACCACCTCCTGTTTGTTGTTCGCACGTCTTGTATATTTTAAACTATCCCACCGGCACTGTCATAGTGTTTCTACTAGTTCGAGGCGCGACGAATTCTTCCTTCTACTTTGGGATGGACTATTTCGGCTGTTCTGATATAAGCAGCCACTGCATCGCGCAGTAGATCCCCTGTCTCCAAGATTACCCGGGCTTCCTTGAACATGGTATACCCATCTCCACCCGCCCTTAAAAAGCAGTTGGTGGCCACAGTATATATCCTGTTTGGATCAATAGGTTCACCGGCGATGAGGATATCCACTATCCGCGCGCCGACCGGACGGGTCGGATCGAAAGTAAAATGCAATCCGGAGACCTGCGGGAAGCGGCCGTGCAGATCAGGGTAGCGGCTGACGCCGTTCTCCAGCGCTTGTCGGATCTTCTCTCCCCTCAACTCCAACACTACGATATAATTATCGAACGGCAGGACAGTGAATATCTCCTCCAGGGTGATCGGTCCAATATCAATGCTGGCACGAATTCCCCCGCTGTTCTGGATGGCGATGTCAGCGCCTGTCCGCACCCGGAGAATATCAGTAACTATATTTCCTAAGTTCGTCTCACGTGTGCGCACGTTGGCTCGCGCGCCATCGAGGACAATCGCTGCCTCTCCTACTACCTCAGCCAACTTCGTTCCCAACGCGTCTCTGAACGGAGTCAAAATGGCATCGATTGCCGGATCCTTCTCTATCGCCGGGCTGATAGGAAGAAATTCATGGCGGAAGCTGGTGACGATGCCATTGACAACGGTAATATCAAGGCGGCCGAGAACTCGACCATGCTCACCTGCTTGCACTCTGATCGCATGGCCAAATTCCTCTGAGCGGATGACCCATTCCTGATGAATATGACCGCTTACTACAACTGCGATCCCAGGCACCTTTCTGAGCACTGCCTCTTCTTCGGCTACGCTCAGATGAGTCAGGAGGATGATAAGATCAACTTTGGGCTCAAGCTGCTCGACAATTTGCTGGGTCACTGTTACTGGATCCAAGAACTCAAGACCTTCCACGTTCTTAGGATGGGTAACCAATGGGGTCTCTTCCGTGACTAAACCGATGACCCCAATTGTCAATCCTCCCCTCTCAATGATGATGTACGGAGGGAGAAACAGGACCGGTTCGCCGGTTTTACACCGGACATTGGCGCCGAGGATTGGAAACTTAGCCTCTTCGGCTCGTATTGCCAGTACATCGATTCCGAAGTTGAAGTCGTGGTTGCCGACGACCATGGCGTCGACACCGAGTCTGTTCATCGTGGCAACAGCAGGCTTGCCGAAGAAGAGATTTACCAGATTGGTGCCGTGAAGAGTGTCGCCGGCATCAAGGAGAATAACATACTTCTCTTCCGCCCTTATTCGATTGACCAAGGTGGCAATGCGCGCTATCCCCCCGACTGCTGCTTCAGCTCTCCATGGGGTGAACGGATCGAGACGCCCATGGATATCGTTTATATGCAAGATGGTAATTGTCGTTGACGCTGGCTGTGGATTCTCCTGAGCAACAACGCCTCCGAAGACTGTCAAGATCAGGACCAGAATAGCTCCCAACGCGAAAAATTTCTTTCTCATACTCATCAATCTCCTTCTTTATATTGTTTATAATCCGAGCGCAACCCGCATAATGCGGTAGATATCAGTGTTATCGATTGTTCCGGCCACCAAATCGGCATTGAGTCCGTAAGCGCGCGTGATCGTCCCTCCGCCGAAATCCTGCAGGCCAGCCCAGATGATGGCGAACGGCTGTCCACAGGGAGTTACAAACGGAATTCCGCCTGTTCCCCCCACACCGTCAACCGGCCCTCCTTCTACTATCGCCCTCCGACCGGGCATCCTCGCTGGCAGCGGCTCGCCAACGATCATCGGCTGCCAGGGAACGTGTGTCATGATATTGAGTCCTCCGGCATCAGAGTCCGCTGCTACCAGCAGCAGGGTGTTTCGGTCAGCGCGGGTGAAATCAAGTGCGACGCGGATTGCATCATCAGCCCGCTTGGCAGCCTCGATCGTCCCTTCCGCATTGTTACGATTGGCGAAGTTGTCTGTTCCCTCTTCTTCGACAACGAGAAAGAATCCTGTTTCGTTGCGGGATAATATTTGCAGGGCTACAGCTGTTTTCTGCGCCACTGTCGGAGATCCTTCTACATAGAGAGGCAGATTCCTATCTGCTAGTTCCTCTTCACCATCAGCATTGAAGATGTGATGCGCGGCAAAGAGCCCTAATAGTTTCGTCGTGCCCTCTGGTATGGCAGCGAGCTCTTCAGCGTTAAAGACAACGGTATACCCGAGTGCGATTGCCTCCTCAATGAGATTCCTGCCGTCGGCCCTCCGTCCTATACCATGGTGTCCCATTACCCCTTCTGGCAAGAACCATTGTTCTCCTCCAGCAAGGATAACATCCGGTCGTTGCTCAAATATCTGTAGTGCAATCGCTGCGTGATCGAATCGATCATCGACTTGAGCAACGAAAAGAGCAGTTCCCGGCTCAGTGATCGTGCCGGAATTGATCAAACCGATAGCGAAGCCTTCTCCTTGCGCCTCCTCCATCAGCGTAGTTAATGGTTGTCTGGTCACCGGACAGAACCCAAAGACACCGAAGTAGCTTTTTATTCCCGTAGAATGAGCAACCGCTCCACCGACCGATCCTGCTTGCAGATTGTCGCGCACATGGATGGTGGTGATCGCTACATTGGGAAGTTCGTCCCATGCCAGTCGTCCTTCTGGACCGTAATGGAGTAATCTGGCAGCAGTAAAGTGTGATTGAGCGGCTCCATCAGGGTGGATAAAGATGACATTACGGGGGCTTGGTGTTCCGTCGGTTGCAACTCCTGTGATTACAAAACTTATTGACAAAACTACTAGCACGCTTACAATTGTAACGACTACCCACATTGCAGTTTTTCGTTTCATTTCTCCTCCTATTTGGATGCATCAGTCTGACTGTTAATTTGTCTGCACAGCTCTCGTTTCCTCGTCTGTATGCGATCATCACCCCCTCAGTCGTTTTCTGTCTCTGTGAAGAGACGAAAAACACCCACTACGTTAATTATTGCACTTCGCCAATAAGATTGTCAAGTGAGATAAATTTAAGAAGCTGTTCTCTGCGCCTGCCTGGTGGGCAGACAGGTGCTCTGCGGCAGGATGCCGTTAACTGTCGGGGGGGGGGGAGCGACCGGCCGCCGAGCACGCGGAGAACACAGAGGCAGGCGGTTCCGGGTTGAAGAATGCAGGTTCAGAGGTTCATGGGGTTCGTTGGGTTCGTGGAGAGAACAGTGTTGAGGGTTGAGTTTTGGGTTTTGGGTTTTGGGTTCGTGATGCCTCACGCAAAGGCGCTAAGAAGTGTTGAGTTTTGAGGGTTGAGTTTTGGGTTAGAAGGGTTCGAAGAGTTCGTAGGGTTCGTTGAGTTCGTGGTTCGTGGTTCCCTTCTCCGTTCTCCCTCCTCTTCACCCAACACCCAAAACCTCTTCTCCTTCCTCCTTCCTCCTTCCCTGTCTTACCCATTACCTCTTACCTGGACCTTGGACCTTGGACCTCTTCCCATCTTCTCCAACCTTCGCTCGCAGCTCGGTTGACGGCTGACAACTAGTCTGCAGTTTATTAATCCTGATATTACTCCCAATGAACCTTTGTTTGGTCATACTGTGTCCGCGCTGGCTGCTTCTCCGACGGGACACCGATCGGGACAAGCGCAAACGCGTACTGTCCATTGGGCAGATCAACAATCTTCCGTATTGCAATCTGTCGCGCATCGTCCATTCCGCACCATGTAGCTCCCAGCCCCAGGTTTGCTACAGCGAGCAGAAGGTTTTGCGTTGCAGCGGCCATGTCTTGGTCGAACCACTTGTATCCCTCCTTCTGTCCGAACAGAATAATTACCGCTCCGGCGTCGACGCCGAATGCTGCATAGGGATGTGCATTGCAAAGGGCACCGATCTTTTCCTGCTGCGTAACAACGAGGAATCGCCATGGTTGTTTGTTATTCGCTGATGGAGCGGCCATTGCTGCTTTTAAGATTGTTTCAAGTTTTTCCCGCTCGATCTTTGCGCCGGTAAACCGTCGAATAGAACGCCGTTTAGTGATAAATTCAAGAAGATTTTCATGCATCATGATGCCTCCTGATCTTTTTGTTGGGAAACCCTACTCTACTAAAAACCCCCTTGAGGATACCACAAAAATGCAGAAAGGAGTACTTGCCTTGTCCGGTAGTTATCTGTTACGAATACCAGCCAACCATGCAGAAACGGGGTCTGGCCTTGGAAAACGCCACCAAAAACCAACGGTGTGTAGGTGGTGAAAGTCCAATCCAGGCAAGGATTAGCGACCCACCCCGACCTCTGTGTCCAAGAGAGAGATGTATTGCGATTTATGACGACATTAGAAGAGTGAGAACTCCCTTTTGAGCGTGGAGACGGTTTTCTGCTTGATCGAAAATGACACTGCCAACGCTGCGCGATGCGGAATAGGTAATCTCTTCTCCGTAATGAGCGGGAAGACAATGCATAATCAATGCGTTCGGCTTGGCCAACGCTACTAGGTCGTCATCGATCGTAAAACCCTCAAATGCGGCTTGTTTCTCTGTGGCCTGCGTTTCTTGTCCCATAGACGCCCAGACATCGGTGTAGAGGATATCAGCATCTATTACTGCCTGGTGCGGATTATGAAAGATATTAATTACCCCCCCGACTTGGCGTGCAACAGCAACTATATCTTCATCCGGTTCGCAACCACGTGGACAGGCAATTCTAAATGTAATACCAAGTTTTACGCAGCCATTGATCAACGAGTGGGCAACGTTGTTTCCGTCACCGATAAATGCTAATGTCAACCCCTCTAATTTGCGTTTTTTCTCCCATATCGTCAACAGGTCACCCAATGCCTGGCAAGGATGTAATAGATCAGAGAGACCGTTGATCACCGGAATTGCAGCGTGTTGTGCTAATTCGACAACTGTTTGATGGTCGAATACTCGTGCCATAATTCCATCGACATAACGTGCCAGGACAATGGCGATATCTTCTGTCGTCTCGCGTTGGCCGAGTTTTATATCATCCGGACCGAGATAGATCGATGTACCGCCGAGTTGTGTCATCCCAACTTCGAATGAGACCCGTGTACGAAGCGACGGCTTTTGGAAGATCATTCCCAATGTCTTGCCGGCGAGAGTGTTGTGGTTTATACCGGCGCAAAGCTCGAGTTTTATATTGCGCGCCGTCTCCAAAATTTCATAGATCGATTCTGTCGATAGATCGGCCAGTGAAACTACATCTTTGCTTTTCATGTCTCTTCTCCTTATCACGTAAGATTAGATTTATTTACAACGGCCAGGGGGTCATTAAGGAAGCGTACAGGGTTCAAGCCCCCCATTTTTCATAGTTACCGCTAACTTATTACTTACCCCTCACCTTCTTTCCTTGCATTTTTTAACTCAAAACCTAAAACTTCCGGTGCGATTTTAACAATTGGTTTTGTTGAACAATGTATATTGGGCATCTTCGCGCCACCCTTCTTTTCCCACCAGCGGGACAAAACTGCATCGACATAGTACCTGTTGTTTAGTTGATTTTTCAGCGCAGCTAACGCGTAACAATTCCTGGATGAATCTCTCTCCGACAGGGATTACCATAATTCCCTCCTCGCTCGTCTGTTGACAGAGAGAAGGAGGAAGGAAGGGGACGCTGCCTGTAGCGATGATACGATCGAACGGAGCCTCTTCTGGTCGGCCGATCGTCCCATCACCGACGTAGAACTCAATATTGCGATAACCAAGTTCAGCCAATCTTCTCTGTGCGTTCTGCGCCAGGGAAGATAGTCCTTCAATCGTAAAGACCTGGCCGCCTAACTCTGCCAGAATCGCTGTCTGATAACCAGAGCCGGTTCCAATTTCAAGAATCTTCTCATTGCCTGTTAGTAGCAGAGCTTCGCTCATCAGGGCGACAATATACGGTTGCGAAATCGTCTGCCCCTCACCGATCGGTAATGGTTGATCACGATAGGCGAGCGACCATAGTTCCCGCGGCAGAAAATGATGGCGTGGCACCCGCAACATTACATCCAAAACCCGCTGATCATTGATTCCACGTTGTTGGAGCTGTCTTTCCACCATCTCCGCTCGCTGCTTTGTCAATGTAGTCTCTGCCGGCAGCCGCTGAAAGTTAGCATTGTGCGTCATCCTGCTTCTTTACCTACCTTCTGTCTGTAAGTGCTCTTCGCTTAGTTATAACCGAATAACCAATAAACGTAAACTTAATGCGTCGTGTTGCTCGAAGCTTAGAGTTCACTGTGTTGTAATGCGTCTTTAGTATTATATGGAGATAAATTTAAGAAGCTGTTCTCTGCGTACTCTGCGTGCTCTGCGGCAGGATGCCGTTAACTGTCGGGGAAAGCGACCGGCCGCCGAAGGAGTGGAGAACGCAGTGGCAGGCGGTTCAGGGTTAGAAAACAATGTGACTAACCGTCAATCTTTGCCGACTGTAGACTGACCCTTGGGGGCAGAGAACAGATTGCTTAAGTCGCAGAATAGTCGGCGATAATCTCTTGAGCGCGGCGAAGATCACATTGCCGGACGGTTATTCTTACATCAGCGCAGCTGCTGCCGACAGCAGGGTATGGCGAGACATCGGCAACCAGAATGACTGGTATCCCGCAATTTTCCAGTATTCCTTGAATCAATTGCGCTTGCCACTCTGTTCCGGCTGTATGACAGACGACCAGTGTATCGTTGTTCACTCGATCTCTCTATCTTTAACGGCAGTGTCGGAGCTTCTGGGCTCGTTTATATCGCGTAAGTCGAGTTCATTGTGCACGATTGTGATACAGTGATTGGCATGGAGTGGTAAGGGACTTAACGAAACCTGTGGTATATCCTGCAAAATATGCTGTTCCGAAGCGGTGAATTCCAAGTGATCGCTTAAGAAGAACGTTGCCTCGCTGGGAAGGGCAGAATCACGCAAAGAATCACCACCCTCCTCATGGAGAACGATGAGTTGCGTTTCCTGTGCTGTTAGCTGATCAACGACTGTTTTTAAATTTCCGGGTGCGACAAAGATCCCTGGGGTGCTCATCCGTTCTCTCTCTTCCAGCTTGCTTAATGCTGCTCGGATCAATCCTGCGATGTTTCGTTCATCAGGATTCATCCGGCGTAATTGGCTTCCTACCATCCTTAACACTACCTGATCCTGCAAGATGAGATAAACCTCAACGTCACGCCGCAAATTATGCGATAGAAAAAAGGCGCTGCTCAGACAACGGCAGAGTATATCTAACCTGCCAGCGCTGCCAGCCAGATCGTTAAGATTAAAGTCCGGCGAAATGGTCGCTCGGTGTCCGATAATAATAAATCTACGCATTTTCTGTTGCTTTTAGGTAACTACCAGCTATTTAGGTTGAAGACCGAAGGCTGAAGTATTTTAGCCATCTCGCAACGCTCGAATCAAGCCATTTAAAACCTTCTCGGTTTCGACTACCTTTGGTTCAATTAGAGATGAATCTTCGTTGCGCAAGCAGCCCAAACGCTTCGATAAACTTAGTTGGTAATGCAGTTCTCTCAATGACCCGAAAGCTACGTAGAGAAAACGAAGGTAATCGGCCTGGCCGGCACGTGCGCATCCTGCAACGATGTTAGAAGGAATCGAAATCACTGCTCGCCGCATTTTGCCCCTATTAGCCTTCCACCTTCCACCTTCAGTCTATTCACCTGAGTAGTTACCCTTTTAGTATACACCAACGGAGTGTATATTCGCCACCTGATAGAGTTGCCTCGATA
>CAYSQQ010000019.1:8873-12902 GCA_964433275.1 uncultured Thermotogae bacterium | reverse complement strand
GCCCGCGGCTGCTTCTCTGTCTCCCCTCTATACCTGCAGGAGGCTCAATGTCTCACCAAAGCGCCGCTTGATTGCTTCAGTGATGATCTCAGGGACGCCTTCTTTTACGGCTATTTTAGCTTCTATGTGCGCTGCTCGCATCAGGTCGAGATCGCGAATCAAATCGACGGCGCGAAAACTGGTCCAAAATCCATGCTGTTGGGTGCCAATCAGATCTCCCGGCCCTCTGATCGCCAGGTCTTTCTCGGCAATGACAAATCCATCCAAATGAGAAACAAAGGCGGAGAGCCGCGCTCTTCCTTCGGGAGTCTTCGGATCAGCAAGGACAAAGCAATGAGCGAGCTGTCCGGACCGGCCGATCCGCCCCCGTAATTGGTGGAGCTGCGAAAGACCGAACCGATCACCTTCTTCAATGACGAGAAAATTCGCGTCGGGAACATCGATCCCAACTTCAATCACGGTCGTCGCCACCAATAGACGGATCTTGCCCTCTTTGAATGCGGCCATTGCGTTCATCTTTTCGCCGGCCGGCAAACGGCCGTGGATCAGACCGACATCATAGCGATCGAACTGTTGCTGTAATTCTTCATAGACTTGAACTGCCGCTTTTAAGTCTACTTGCTCTGACTCTTCCACCAGCGGAAGGACGACATACCCGCGCCCTCCTTCAGCTAACATCGTTTCGATATCAGAGTAAATTTCATTTCGGCGACTCTCTGTAACCCATGTTGTGCGGATCATCCTCTTTCCCAGCGGCATTCCTTCAATGGTGGAGATATCGAACTGACCGTAGAGGGTGAGAATTATCGTCCGCGGGATAGGGGTGGCGCTCATCACCAGCAGATCTATATTTTCTCCTTTCTCTTCCAGCAGCGCCCGCTGTACCACTCCGAAGCGGTGTTGTTCATCGATGACCACGAATTCTAATGCAGCGAACGTAACATCTTCTTGAATCAGTGCGTGTGTTCCGACAACGAGATCGATCTCGCCTGCAGCGAGTCGCTCTTTTAATCTCTCTTTGTCACGCTGATTGCTCGTCAGCAGAGCGATAGTCACTGGAAGATCTTTCAGCAGTTGCTGGAAAAGAAGGAAGTGCTGTTCCGCGAGGATTTCGGTAGGCACCATAATTGCCACCTGAAATCCTCCTTCAACCACCTGTAATGCTGCGGCAAGAGCGACGACTGTCTTCCCTGCTCCTACATCGCCTTGCAAGAGACGTACCATGCGCTTGTCAGCGCCTAAATCAGCAATGATCTCAGCGAGAACATCGCGCTGCGAGGCCGTCAACTGAAACGGCAACGAGGCGAGAAAGGCAGCGGCCAGTTCGCCGTTGCTCTTATGCGCGCGGCCGATCTGCTTGCCTTCGGATTGTGCCAGTCCGACTTGGAGGAGAAAGAGCTCCTCAAACGCAAGGCTCCGCCGCGCTGTTTCGAACCTCTCTCTATTGATTGGTAAATGGATCTGTTCTATTGCTTTGCTGCGGGATAATAGATTATATTTTCGCTGTATCCGGACGGGAAGGAGCTCGGAAATAGCCTGACTGTAGAGCTTGAGATTGCGCCTAACCAGATAGAAGATAGTACGTGAAGTAATCCCTTCGGTTGCCGCGTAGATTGGCACCAATCTTCCGATTTCGATTCCTGCGCCGGATGGTTCCCATACTGGAGATTTTATCTGCCACTCGCGGTAGTTCCGCTCTATTTTTCCGAATAGATCGATCGTCTCCCCTTCTTTTAGCTGCTGTGCGATCCACGGTTGATTGAACCAGACAGCGGCGAGAGTCCCTGTGTCATCACTGACCATCACCTTGATTACTTCCATCCCTTTTCGGATCCGTAAACGATCAATGGTCGATATTTTCCCCCGCAGGCAGACGTCATCGCCATTGCGCAGCGCAGCGATTTTGCTCCACCGTGTACGATCTTCCAATCGACGAGGAAGATAGGTGAGAAGATCTTCAAGGGTGAAGAGAGAGAGTCGCTCCATAATTGCCGCCCGTTTACCTCCCACACCATCAGCTTGGCTGATCGGAAAGTGTAGATCGATGAGAGTGCGATTTGGCGATTGAGCGGATCTGCCCTCTAACAGATCTTCCAATATTGCAATTGCTTGCTGGCGAGCGAAGTGATTCTGGGCGGCGTAGCCTGAAACAGCCGGGAGTGCATGCGGTAGATTCAGCCGAATGAACTCCTCTAACCCGCAGGTTACGGCCATGTCATCATATCCACGTTGCTTTTCCAGGCTGATAATACGCTTGGCAGCTTCTACCGCTGAATGATCTGTCACTTGAGCAATACCTCCGCCAAAGTTAATATCTTGATAGTATCATGTTGGAGAGAAAATTAAAGTGAGAGTAAAGATGGAGATCAGGAAATATGGTAACGCTATCCTGCGGCGCAAAGCGCTGCCGGTTGAAAATATTGACGGAGAAGTTCAGCAGATCGTAGAGTTGATGGTTGAAGCAATGCTCCGCGCTGATGGAGTCGGCCTTGCTGCTCCACAGATCGGGATTGCGAAACGGGTGATCATCTTCACTCTGCCGGACCGATTGCAGGCGATTGTAAATCCAGAAATAGTTTGGGCTTCCGCAGACGAGGAACCGGCATCTGAGGGGTGCTTGAGTATCCCCGCTGTACAAGCGGAGATCATCCGTAAGCGAGCAGTCAAGGTAAAGGGATTCGACTTGCAAGGGCAAGAGTTGATGATCGATACAGAAGGGGATGCTGCTCGTGCAGTCCAGCATGAGATCGATCATCTCGACGGTATTTTGTTTATCGACTATCTCTCCAAGGCGAAGCGCACATCGCTGCTGAAAGAGTATCATCGTAAATTAAACCAGCAAGGATTACCCAGCGAGAAACTATGAAGATCGCATTCATCGGCACAGGAGAATTTGCTCTTCCTGCGCTGCGCAAGCTCGTACTCCGCAATGAGATTGTCCTTGTGGCCACGCAGCCGGATCGACCAGCCGGCCGCGATAGAAAGATCAATCAGCCCCCGGTAAAAAGAGCGAGTAAAGCGCTCGGTCTTCCTGTTATACAACCAGTGAAGATAGGCACAAAACAAGGGATAGAACCATTGATCGATGCATCACCTGATGTAATCGTCGTCGCTGCTTATGGCCAAATTCTCCCCCGCGCTGTGATCGAACTGCCGTTACAGGGAACGATCAATATCCATGCTTCACTCTTACCTCAATATCGGGGCGCTGCACCGATCAACTGGGTACTCATCAACGGAGAGGAAAAGACCGGAGTTACGACCTTTTTTCTCGATGAAGGGATCGATACCGGTGCTATCCTGCTCCAGCGCGAACTGCTGATCGATCCCGATGAGACGGCAGATGAGCTTCGAATCCGTCTTGCAGAGCAAGGAGCAAAACTGATCGTTGAGACGATCGATGGACTGACGCGTCGTGTTCTCAGAGCAACTCCGCAGGACAATCGTCGAGTGAGCTATGCGCCCAAACTTTCCCGCGCTGATGGAAAGATCAATTGGAACCGTCCGTCAACTGCGATTTACAATCAAGTACGCGGCATGACTCCTTGGCCAGGAACGTTCACTTATCTTGGCGGCAAGCGGATTAAGATTCATCGCTGCAGATTAAGCGGAATCAACACCAATGACTTTTGTCCCGGCAAAATCGTCCTTCCAGAGATCGGTCGTCTTCTTGTTGCTACTGCCGATGATCTGCTGGAGATCGTGGAAATTCAGCCTGCCGGGCGGCGATCAATGAGTGGTCGCGCTTTCTTGAACGGTCTCCACAAGAATGATAGTGATCTTTTTCAATGATCGACCGGGATGACAAATTGCGTCCTGCTTACGGAAATTATCAATATATTCAATTGTAATCAGCATTACAGACACAGCTACCTCTTTGTCCTATCCTTTCTGGTGAGATGACCCCCTTCATCTCGATCGTCTGGCGAGGGCGACTAAACAGCATGTTGTAGTCGCCCTCCTCGTTTCTTAGTAAATACTCAGTCAACCCGACAACCAGAGGTTGGATAGTGAATGGTAAATGGTGAA
>CAYSQQ010000019.1:0-8773 GCA_964433275.1 uncultured Thermotogae bacterium | reverse complement strand
AACCTTGTCTAACAGCTATTTAGCTGTAAAGAGTTCATCGGATGCGCAGAGTTGACATAAGGCCAATGAGCGGTTACACTGGATATGTATTTGGAGGCTGGATTGTCGACATCTTTACCTGTTGCTGAATGATGTCGATCAGTATAGTCTCCTTGGGGGCGGCGCTTTGCGTGTGCTTTGTCTGTCACCTGATCTCTCTGTCAAGTTGGCTGACAAAATTGTAACAGGCGGGAAGAGACGAAATATCAGCGCCGAAGACAGGGATGAAGATCCGCAAACGGTATATTGCCGATAATGTCAATTGCAACTTATTCCTCGTCTTCTTTGGATTCACCGGAGTAGCTCTGCTGGTTTTGACGCCGGCAGCACTACCGGTAGACCGTTTCTTCGTTGCGCATGAGTTTATTAACGGTTCCTTCTTGTTCTTTCATGTTTACTTGTTTTTTCTCGCAATTTTAGGGTTAAACCTCGGTGCGCTGGAGGCGGAACATCTTGCTGCGACAGGCGAGTCGGCACACCAAGCTATCCGGCGATTACTCGGAGGAATCACGCTTGCCTGTTTTATTACGATACCGTACATTATCTTCTATCGCGGAGTGATTCGTTCCCCCTGGGCGCCACTTCTCGCTGTAACAATATATATCCTGTTGGTTGGCGCCTTATTCGCTGTTGTCAGTCTGTATTTAGAACGAATAAGCAGCGGGACGATACTGGGCTTTCTGGCGAAGTACTTTCTTTTCTTCCTCTATTTATTCGGCTTTGCTTTTATGCTGCCGCAGATAAACCCATTGATCATTATTTCGCAGTTACTGGCGGGCAGGGGGAAATTAGCACTACTGGAATACATCGTGATCTATGCAGTGCCGCTGGGATTAATCGCGCTTGTCGTATGGGGCATATCAAACTATAAACCCAAGGAAAAATATTATGGATCGATACGCTAAGATCGAACGGCGGATCAAACAACGGGGATGTCATCTGCAGGGAGTTCGCATTGCATTAATCAGCCTCTGCATTATTCTTGTTTTCGCCTACGCGGCGGCATTCTTTCAGCGATGGGGAATCTTACCGCTCCACCCGATTCCTTTTCTGATCATCACTGGATTCGTCTTACTCGCAAGCGGCACGATCGCTTACCTGTTTGGACGGAGCAAGAGAATCGATTTGGCGCGGCTCCTCTTCCGCGTTGACCTCGCGCTAAAGACCGACGAGCAATTGATTGCCCTCTATGAAGTTCGCCGTTTTGGCAAGCGCGGTTTTTACGATGCGCTGACGCGTGAGTTGAGCACAACCGCTTCCCACGTCGGTAAAACTCTGCGTCTGTCAACCATTGACCGAGGAGCGATCGTCGTTCTCATCCTCTTAATCACAGCTCTGCCGCTGCTGTTGTTTACCGGAATTGGATTGCCGGAGGAAATACCAGCGCCACTGTTAACAGCGGAAGAGAGATATACTGATGCAGTGCTCAGCGAGCTGCCGCTTACTGAGTATCCTCCTCCTGATGAACGACTTGAACTTGTGCCGGCTGTTGCGCCGCATGATGAACCAGTCAGGGAACAAGCGGAGATGATTCCCCATCACCCATTGGAGGATATCCTGGCCGAGTTATGGGGGATCGACCCACTGAGTATCGCCCGCGAGGAGGAAGGCGGCGGAGATCTGCGCACGTTACTCGATCGCCAACGCGCAATCAATAAAGCATTGCAGGATATTCTCGCTCAAATCGAGGAACGGTTGCGCGACGAGACAGAACAAGAGCTGACTACTGCGGAAAGAGAAGTATTGATGGATCTGCAGCGCGAAGTAGCTCATCCCGCACTACAAGAAGTGATTGAGCAGATCCTTGCGGCCGACGATCCTGAGACATTGCAGGAGATGATCGCTGAGGCGTTGCAGCAAATAGCGACACAGGAGAGAGAAGATCTTAAAATGACCGCTATCGCTGCTGCTCCTCCCCCGCAATTAGATGGTGAGATCGCTGATCATCACAATGATGAAGAGATCGCAGACAAAGTGCCGGTAGAGACAACAGCGCGGGAAGATGTTACCCAAGGAGCAGGAGAGGCAGCAGCAAGACAAGGTGATGATTCTGATCGACCGTTCGATGAACAATTGGCGATAGACAAGGATATCCGTGCAGGCGCAGAAGGTCTTCCTGCCGGCGAACAAGCGACAAGAGAGATACCATCAGAATTTATCTATTTCAAACTTAGCGGCCGGTTCGGCCCTACGGGCGAGATCAAAGAGTTTCTCACCAAAGGCGTTCCGCTTGAAACGCTGCCGCAAATAGGTCCAGCTGGTGAGTTCCGCTATGTGCTCAATTATGATCTGGCGCGCGCCATTCTCACTGGACGACTGATCCCAGAGCATCTACAACGGCTGGTAAAAGAGTACTTCCGCGCGATAACGGAGAGGAAGGGAAGATGATAACAGAGACAGAGATACGTGATTTACAGGGTGCTTTTCAACGACTAAAGGAAGCGATCGGAACGGTAATCGTCGGGCATGAGGAGGTAGTTAAGGGAACGCTCATCTGTCTGCTATGCGGTGGTAATCTCCTATTGGAGGGAGTGCCGGGATTGGGAAAGACGTTGTTGGTGCGGACATTGGCTAGCGCGCTGGGGTTGAAATTTGCTCGCGTCCAGTTTACTCCTGATCTGATGCCGGCCGATATTATCGGTACGAACATCCTCTCTGAGGACAGTGGTCAACGGCGCTTCTCTTTCTCGCCTGGTCCTGTCTTCGCCAATGTTCTCCTCGCTGATGAGATCAATCGGGCGACGCCGAAGACACAATCAGCGCTGCTGGAAGTGATGGAAGAAGGCACTGTTACTGTAGGGAACACCACCCACCAGTTGGAAGAGCCATTTATCGTCCTTGCCACGCAGAATCCGATCGAGATGGAAGGGACGTATCCCCTTCCGGAAGCACAGCTTGATCGCTTCTTCTTCAAAGCGATCGCCCGTTACCCGACATTGGAGCAGTTGACGGAGATCACCCAGCGCAATACCGAAGTGAACGGCCGCCAAAGCAGTCTTCCTTTCAGCCGTAATTTACCCTTGCAGGTGATCAACGTAAGGGAGATTCTGCGAGCACAACAGGTGATAAGCGAATATCCGCTTGCTGGTCCACTGCGGAACTACGTAAGTCGTCTTGTCCTCGCCACTCATCCTACATCAGCAGATGCACCGCAGCAGGTACAGGAATACGTGGAATACGGCGCCAGCCCACGCGCTGCTCTCAGCTTGATTCTGGGAGCAAAGGCGCATGCCTTCCTCGCTGGTAAGTTCAATGTGCGGATAGCGGATCTGGAGGCCGTCTTCTTTCCCGCGATGATCCATCGGATAATTTTGAACTTCAAAGGAGAGGCAGAAGGAATCCAGGTTGAGGAGGTGCTGGCAGCGGTGCAAGCAGCGACACCGAAGATCTTATGAAGATAGGCAGATTGGCTGATGAGGATTTCCTCCACCGTTTGGCGAACTTAAAATTCATTGTCAAAGGACGGCGACAAGGAAAGTTCGTTGGCGCCCATTATTCGCCGCGTGCCGGTGTCAGTTTGGAGTTTGCTGACTATCGCCCTTATTTTGAGGGAGATGATTTTCGTTACGTCGATTGGAACGTTTATGGACGTAGTGACCGTCTGCTTGTCAAAATATTCACTCGCGAGGTCGATCTTCCGCTTTATCTCATCCTCGACTTAAGCGGGTCGATGGAAGTGGGAGAGCCGCCTAAAGCATGGTATGCCGCTCGACTCGCTGCCGCGCTCAGTTATGTGGGGCTGCGCACAATGGATCGAGTCGGTATTTATTCATTCACTGACCGACTCGCTATTGGCATCCCGCCGCGACAGGGAATGAAACATCTGTTCCATATCTTTCGCTATCTGGAAACGATAGAGTCGGGCGGACGGACCGCACTCGACAATGCACTGGATGAATTTGTGCAGCAGACCACAGAGAGCGGCCTTGTGTTTATTATCAGTGATCTTCTCTCTCCGACCGGATATCAGCGCGGATTATCACACCTGCTGTATCGCGGTGATCAAGTGGTGATCTTGCAAGTGCTCGCTCCAGAGGATCTCGTTCCCCAGATGAGCGGCGAAGCAGAGATCGAAGGAGTGGAGGAGGAGGGACGCCTTGATCTCACAGTCGGTTCACAGTCGATCGCTGCTTATCGCAATCGGCTCGTCGCCCATAATGCAGAGATTCACGCCTTCTGTGCCAACCGTGGAATAACCTACCTGCAAATTCCAACGGACACGGTGCTGGAAGAGGTGATCCATCATAAATTACGTGCCGGAAGAGTAATAAGATGATCATCCATAACTTCGCCGCTCTCTCCCTGTTTGCGCTTGGCGGCGCAGTGATTCTATTCCACTTTTTGCGGCGACAACGACAGCGATATCGTGTCTCAGCCCTCTTTTTATGGGAAGGATTACGCAGTGATCCTCACTCATTTGCCGAGCGGATCCGCTCGCGGATTGATCTGCTGCTGTTGCTCCAACTTCTCGCTTTGATATTGCTCGTCATCGCCCTAAGCCGGCCTGCTCTGCTCGCTCCACTGCAGCGTCTTCATGGACTGGCGATCGTCCTTGACGGCAGCGCGAGCATGCAAACGATGGTTGCACCAGGGGTGAGTCGCTATGAGATCGCCCAGCGATATGCGCTGACGCTCCTTGAGCGCTTCCCCACGACTCCGGTAACGATATTACAATTGAGCAGCGCGCCAGAGGTCCTCTTTCCTCTCTCTGTTGATCACCGCGGTGCACGCCAAGCTCTCCAGGCAGCGCAACCAACGCTCCTCAGTGACGGCAGTATTGATCTGTTAGCGGGAATGATCGCCGGCCAAGGCGGTATCAACCGCTTCGCGCAAATCATTTATTTTACCGATCATCTATTGACATGCCAATTGGTATATCAGCTCGCCCAACGAGGGTTCCAGCAACAGATCATCACCGGCGGAACCAATGTGGCGATCGGTGCGTTCACTATGCGAGAGAATATCGACCGGCCGGGCAGCGCCGCATTTATCCGCCTCGCCAATCACAGCGACCGTTTTATCGACACTGTATTGCGCATCAGCGACGGCGTGCGAACAATACGGTTCGATGCCTTCCTCCTCCCCAATGAGACACGGGACTATATCTTGCCGTTCCCTGTCCATGAGGGGACGACATTTATTGCGTCGATAGATAGTGATGACGATTTTCGCTTCGACAACGACCGCTTCTTCGCGCTTGAGCGGCCGATCGAACGTCGTATCCGCTGGTTGGGACGCGAAGATCGATTCTTGCAAGCAGCGATCCGCGTAATATGGAACGCAATCTTCGTCCCTGCCGACGATCCAGGGCCGGTCGATCTTATTGTCGCCAATGACACGACATTGCCTGCTGATGTACGTGGGAATATCTTGCTCATCAACTCGGCGATTGAAAATATGATCGATATCGGTGACGAGATCCCTGGTGGGCCGGTCGTTGTGGAAACTCCGCGTGATTCATTACTTGCTGGAATAGCAGCGGAAGGATTACGCGTCTGGTCTCTATCTGACGTCACATTCCCTGATGGCGAGCTCCTCCTCACAAGCGGCGGCCGGCCGCTTCTCTATCGTTTAGCTGATCACAAGCGGCGCCTGATCTTCTTTGCCGCTGATCTGCGCTGGACAAACCTCCCGCTGACAGTTGATTTTCCGATTTTAGTCAACAATATTCTCGCGTGGTTTCAACCGATACCACACAGCCCTCCCTACCTGCGTGGAGCACCTGGCTGGCATGCTGTCGGAGAGCCGCTGCCACTGGACCGCTTTCCTGATCTGCAAAAGATCATCGACTCCGATGGCAATGCACTGGAACCTTCCGAAGATAGCCGCTACTTTAAGCCTTCTCAACCAGGGTTATACACGATTGTTACAGGGCGCGGCACGTACTATCTGGCGGTCAATATTCCTGCCGCCGAGTCTGTATTTCCCGTCGATATCGTGCCTGCTCCATTGATGACGATGACTATCCTGGATGATGTTGCCGCTGCAGTACAAGGAGAACGACCGTTGTGGCGTTATTTGGCGCTCTTGGCTCTCTTCGCGCTGATCGTTGAGCTCTATCTCTATGATCGCTCGCTATTTGGAAATTGGAAGCGATTGAGGAGGAAGAGATGATCGAATTCGCTCAGCCGCTGCTGCTGCTCTTTCTCGTGATTCCGCTCGGCTTTTTCGGGTGGAAGGCGGCCACGCGCCGTAGTTATAAGGGATTATTCCGCGCATTCCTTGTTTCAGTGTTGATCATCGCCCTGGCCGGTCCGTTGATCAGGCAGCGTAAGATGCCAGACAATGTTCATTTGCTCGTCGATCTGTCAGCGAGCGTGATGGCAGCGATCGAAGAGGAGCAACTGATAGAACAGATCAATGAACTGGTAGAAGCGAATCCAGACTATCAATTCGGCCTGATTACATTCGCTGCTGGGCCGCAGTTAGTTGTTCCTTTCCCATTGCGTCTACCGCTTGCGCCGCTGCTCCGCCAGAACGAAACGAGTGGCACTGACCTCAGTGCAGCAGTCGACCTTGCTATTGCTACGTTTCCGGATGGCGGCCGGAATAAGATCGTGTTGTTGAGTGATGGTAGGATCACCTTCGGCCTCGATAGAGGACTGGCAAAGGCACAGCTGGCGGGAGTGCCGATCTCTGTTGTTCCGCTCGGACAGGAGGTGATTCCTGATTTCGCTATTGACTCCTTCTCTCTCCCGGCAGTTGCCGAACCAGGCCGACCGTTCCAGATCGAGGTTAGTATCGCTGCAACAACATCAGGTGAAGGGATGATCATCATCTACCGTGAAGGAGAGATCGTCTTTCTCCAGCAGCGAACAATCGAACGCGGCATCACTACCATCACGTTCACTGATACTCTGGATGAAACGGGCAAGCACCGCTATCAAGCGTTAGTCAGGGGTAAGGGCGACCTTCTGCCGCAGAACGATCTCCTCCATGGTGCAGTGAGAGTCGATGGTGCAGCCTCGCTTCTCCTGCTCCACGGCGCTGAAGATGCACCGCATTTACGGCGTCTCCTGATTGCGACAGGCCGTGGATTCGATACCTTCTCCCGTCAGGCAGGGACTATCTCGTTGGCGCAACTCTCTGCGTATCGCGCGGTGATAATGAGCAATATCGTCCTCACTGCTCTTACTGATGTAGAGATAGCTGCCCTGCATTACTTTGTCAGAGACCTCGGCGGCGGATTATTGGTCATTGCTGGCGCAGAAGAAGTGCGTGGAATGGCGGCCGGCGGAGTCGCTGATCTGTTGCCGGTATCGTATATCACGCCGCAGCGAGGACAGGAAGCCAAGCTATGTTTGGTGTTTATCATTGATATATCGGCCAGTATGCGCGGCCGTGTGGGAGGAGCCACCCAGCTCGATCTTGTCAAAGAGGCGGTGGTAGCAACTGTAGCGACGCTCGATCGTGATGACAAAGTGGGAATTATCGTCTTCAATCGTCACTACGAGTGGATCGTTCCGATCCAGCCGTTAGGTGACCGCCGTGCCATCTACCGCGCTCTCTTGCCGCTCAGAGCTGAAGGAGGGACGGATATTTACGGCCCGTTATGGGAAGCGATGCGCGCCATCGAAGAAACCCCGGCCCGTTTACGCCACATCATCGTCCTCTCCGATGGCGAGACGATCCAACCTGATCGTCATTTCCGTGCTATGCTCGATTATATAGGCGCTAACGAGTATTTCACTCTCTCAACGATCGGCACTGGGATTGGCATCAATGAGATATTAATGCAGCACTTTGCCTACCGCGGAAGCGGCCAATTCCACTGGGCGCGTGATATTCACGCTATCCCTGCGCTCACCGTTGCCGACACTCAGCGTGTCAGCCGCCAACGATTTATCTCCGGTGAGATCGCTGTCATCCCTTCCATCGGGCAGGAGATTCTCATGATAGAGGCGGTGCTGCCTCTCCCTAAATTAGGTGGCTATGTCCTCACCTTTCCCCGCCCGACTGCATCTGTTGCGCTGCAAACAGCAAAGACCAATGATCCAATCTTTACCCATTGGCGCACCGGTTTAGGGAAAGTTGCGATTCTCAATACCGATTTAGACGGTGATTGGTCATCTGAGTGGCTCGCCTGGCCGCAACTCTCGCTCCTCGTGGATAAAATGATAAACTCTGTCTTCCCAGCTGGTATGACTGCTGCTGGTTTGAGGTCGACAGTTGCTGTCGGAACAGAGCGGATCACAATCACTGTTGATGCCTACGGAGCTGATGGTTGGAAGAATTTCCTCGCTTTACGCGGCTTGATCCTGCCGGGCGAGATCGAATTTTTGCTCTCGCAAATCGGCCCGGGACGCTACCGCGCTCAGCTTCCTCTACTTCCTGTTGGTGTATATCTTCTGCAGATCGAGGAACCGGCACGTGAACAACGCGTCAGGACGATCTTCGTTGTGCCGTATGCCGAAGAATACCGACAGATCGGTCTTAATATTGATACCCTGCTCCACATCGCTATGGCAACAGGTGGCAGCCATATCGGAGATGAAATCATCCCTCCGCCGGCAGGCGAAGGAGCGGGGATATTCACTTACCGTGATATCTCGATGCCGATTTTGCTTGGCGCCTTGCTCCTCTTTATCGCTGAACTTGGCCTGCGAAAGCTCCCGTGGCGAATTATGAGTTAGGCTGAAGAACAAGCGCCGTAATCTCGCAGCAGTAGTTACTGGACGCACTAGTTAGAAATTAACCCGCTTTCTTTACCCGCCTCCCACCGGGGGAAGGATGG